>NZ_JBJJLR010000012.1:0-116221 GCF_046230975.1 Pseudomonas sp. KCJK9058 | reverse complement strand
TGAATCACTGTGGGAACAGGCAGCTCGGTGGAGGGCACCGGCTTCGCCGGTGTTCGCGGGTAAACCCGCTCCTACAAATCATGAAATGTGCGTCATTTATACCTGACGAATGACAGCGTAATGTTACGCTCGCGGAAATACTCAGCACGGATACTTACCATGGAAATGAACTGGCATCAGGCCCTGCAAGAGAGCCTAAGCTGGCTGGCAATCGCCTCGTTCATCACCCTTGTCAGCTTCACTGCAGCCGCAACTCTGGCTGTGCGTTGTACACGCTGGGGCAGCCAGTTCTGGCAGCTTGCCGGGCCCTATTTCAGTTTCAGGCGCAGTTGGCGGCCGTTGCTGGTGTTTGCCCTGCTGCTGGTCCTGACGCTGTTTTCGGTTCGCCTAAACGTTCTTTTTTCGTTCTGGTACAACGGCTTCTACAGCGCCTTGCAGGGCCTTGACCAGGCGGCGTTCTGGTACCTGCTCGGCGTCTTCGCGGTGCTCGCCACCATCCATGTGCTGCGCTCGCTGTTCACCTTCTATGTCAGCCAGGCATTCAGTATCAAGTGGCGGGTCTGGCTGACCGAGCGCCTGACCCACGACTGGATGCAGGGCGATGCCTATTACCGTGGCCAGTTCCTTGCCGAGCCAGTGGACAACCCTGACCAGCGTATCGAACTGGACGTTAACGCTTTTGTCACCAACTCGGTCACCCTTGCCCTGGGCGCAGTCAGTGCGCTGGTTTCGCTGGTGGCGTTCACCGGCATCCTCTGGGGGCTGTCGGCACCGTTGACGGTGGCCGGCGTAGAGATCCCTCGGGCGATGGTATTTGCCGTTTACCTGTATGTCATCGTCGCCACTTGGGTCGCCTTCCGTCTTGGGCGCCCGTTGATCCGGCTTAACTTCCTCAACGAGAAACTTACCGCCAACTTCCGTTACGCATTGATGCGTCTGCGTGAGAACGCCGAGAACATTGCCTTCTACCAAGGTTCGCAAGTCGAGCGGGGCACGTTGCTCGGCCGTTTTGCTGCCTTGATTGTGAATGCCTGGGCATTGGTGTACCGGAACTTGAAGTTCAGTGGCTTCAACTTGGGTGTCAGTCAGGTTGCCGTTGTGTTTCCGTTCATTCTTCAGGCGCCGCGCTTCTTCAGTGGGGCGATCAAGCTGGGCGACGTCATGCAAACTTCCCAGGCCTTTGGGCAGGTGCAGGATTCTTTGTCGTTCTTCCGTGAGTCGTACGATGCGTTCGCGCAGTACCGCGCGACCCTTGACCGTCTCACCGGCTTTCTCGATGCCAACCAGCAGGCAAGTGCGTTGCCGCGCGTCACGACCGAAGACCAGGCGCATGCGCTGCAGATTGCGGGATTACAGGTACTGCGCCCGGACGGACATGCCCTTATCGCCGACCTGGACCTGAGCCTGCACGCCGGTCAGGCGTTGTTGATCAAAGGGCCATCGGGCAGTGGTAAAACCACGCTGCTGCGTGCCCTGGCGGGCCTTTGGCCGTATGCCGAAGGCAAGGTCAGGCGGCCAACGGGGCATCAGGCACTGTTTCTGTCGCAACGCCCGTACCTGCCGCTGGGTGACTTGCGTACCGTCATTGCCTACCCGGCAGCCAGCAATTCCAAGGATGAGTTGCTCATGCAGCAGGCATTGCGCCAGGTCAACCTGGCCCACCTGGCCGAGCGTCTGGACGTCAGCTGTGACTGGTCACACATCCTCTCGGTGGGCGAGCAGCAGCGTCTGGCGTTCGCCCGGGTGCTGTTCAACCGGCCTGAGGTGGTGTTTCTCGACGAGTCCACCTCGGCGATGGATGAGGGGCTCGAGCATGCCCTGTATGCGTTGTTGCGCTCGGAAATGCCAAGTGCATTGCTGGTCAGTGTCGGCCACCGTAGCACGCTGGCAGCGTTCCATACTCACCGGCTTGAGGTGGATGGGCATGGCGGTTGGTCGTTGCTGGAGCAGGAGGCTGTGCTGGCCTAGTTCGGCTTGAGGGGGAGATCGCCATCCAGCATCGCGATCAGCTTGGCCCCTTCACTGCGTGCATTGCCGACATCCTTGGTGACCCGAACCACTCGAACGCCTTCACCGGCAGGCCGTGCTCCCTGGCCAGGCGTTCGACCCTTGCGGCGGGAGCGTTCGGGTTACAGGATGGAACTGCTCAACCTGCGTGCGTCGCAGCCGCGAACCGCCAGGCTAGCCAGGTTCAGCGCAGCAGCGTCAGTCCTGCAAGGGTGGTGACGGCAAACCCTGCACCAACCAGGAAGGTTGCCTGGAACCCCGCACTCTCCCATAGCAATCCGGCTACCACGCTGGCTATCAGCAGTGCCGCACCGGTCAGCAGGTTGAACAGGCCGAAGGCGGTACCGCGCAAGTTGGCGGGGGCGCTGTCGGCAATCATGGCAGAGAAGATGCCTTGGCTGAAGCCCAGGTGCAGGCCCCAGGCCGTTACCCCAAAGGCAAGCCCGGCCCATCCTGGCAAAAGGGCCAGCAGCAGGTCGGCAGTGATCAGCAGGCCTAGCCCGGCCATCAGCACGCCACGGCGCCCCACTCGGTCCGACAACACGCCGGCAGGGTAGGCCGACAGTGAGTAGGCCATCGCCATCAATACCAGTACCGCCGGCGCCCACAGCGGAGTCAGGCCTATGTTCTGAGCCCGCAGCAGCAAGAACGCCTCACTGAAACGGGCGAGGGTGAACAACATGGCCAGACCGATCAGGCGCCAATAGACCGGCCCCAGGCGCCGAAGCGCGTGCAGTGCCAACGGTGAGCGTACCGGATGCCCCATAGCTGAGGCTTCAGGTTCGTGAACGAAGGCAACTAGGATATACACCGCCACGAACGCCGGGATAATAGCTACCCAGAACACGGTCTGGAAATGGCTCGCTGTCAGCCACATCAACACGATCGCCAGCAATGGCCCGAGGATAGCGCCCACGGTATCGAGCGCCTGACGCAGGCCGAACGCCGCGCCGCGCAGCTCGACCGGCGTAACATCGGCCACCAGCGCATCGCGGGGTGCCCCCCGAATGCCTTTGCCGACACGGTCGACGAAGCGTGCCGCAGTCAGCCACTCAAGTCCGGAGGCCATGGGAAATACCGGCTTCATCAGCGCACTCAGGCCATAGCCGATCACTGTCAGCAGCTTGCGTTTACCCAGTCGGTCGCTGAGGGCGCCAGAGAACACCTTGGTGAACGATGCGGTCGACTCGGCGATTCCTTCGATGAACCCCACCGCGATCACCGAAGCGCCGAGCACACTGACCATGTACAGGGGCAGCAGGGCGTGGATCATCTCCGAGGAAATGTCCATCAACATCGACACGAAGCCCAGCGCCCAGATGCTGCGGGGCATTTTCGGCTGGCTTTTGGCAGTGCTTGCGCAGTTGTTGTCATCGCCACGCATCTGGCCGCTCCGCAGCGTTGTACGTCGAAACTGTAGATGTCTGCACACAGGATGCAAATCGGATAGGTGGATGGCAGCAACAGCCTGCGGACATGACTGAACTGTCCATGAATGCAGGGTGGTCATTCCGTCATAGGGTGCCTTCGCCGGTGTTCGCGGGTAAACCCGCTCCTACAGGCGAGCGCGAAGGCTTATCAAATGTTGAGCAAGACCGTTGCTCCCACAGCGAGGCTCGCGAGCCTCGCTGTGCCAAAGATCACGGTTCAGCAAAGTTCAGTTACAAACATGTAAACTTCGTAAATAAGATTTACTCGCATTTGTGGCTCTCTATATTTACCACCCCTGTTGGCCGCCGAACTGAGTGCGGGGCCGGTGGGCGAGGGCTCCCGGTTTCCGACAGGGATGTGCCTTTTCGCTCATGAATCGCAGGAGATGTACCCATGCAGTGCAGAACTTCATCCAACAGCCTGGCCCTGGCGTTCGTCGCGCTGGCGTCGCCGTCCATGCTGGCGACTGCGGCAGAGTCCGAGGAGCTGCGTGCGGGTGAGGTAGTGGAAGCGCCCGTCGCCGACAACGCGCTGGTAATCCAGGATACCCTGATTACCGCCGAGCGCGAGGCGCGACAGGCCCTGGGCACGTCGATCATCACGGCCGAGGACATCAAGCGCCACCCACCGGCCAATGATCTGTCCGACATCATCCGCCGCGAGCCCGGGGTTAACCTGACCGGCAACAGTGCCAGTGGCGCACGCGGAAACAACCGGCAGATCGACCTGCGCGGCATGGGCCCGGAGAACACGTTGATCCTCATCGACGGCAAGCCATCCAGCGCGCGCAACGCTGTGCGCTATGGCTGGAACGGTGACCGTGATACTCGGGGTGAAACCAATTGGGTGCCGGCCGAAGCGGTCGAGCGCATCGAGATCCTGCGTGGCCCGGCCGCCGCACGCTACGGCTCCGGCGCCATGGGCGGGGTGGTCAATATCATCACCAAGCGTCCTTCCGACGAGCTGAAAGGCAGCGTCAGCCTGTACACGCAGCTGCCCGAAGACAGCGCAGAAGGCGCCAGCCGGCGAGCCAACTTCAACCTCGGTGGCGGCCTGACCGATAACCTGGGTTTGCGCCTGTACGGTGGCCTGGCCAAGACTGACGCCGACGATCTGGACATCAACGCCGGGCATGCCACCAGCGCCCTGGTTGCGGGGCGAGAAGGCGTTCGCAACAAGGACATCAACGGCCTGCTCAGCTGGAAACTGAACGACGAGCACCGCCTCGAAGCCAGTGCCGGCTACAGCCGTCAGGGCAACATTTTTGCCGGCGACACCATGAACAGTAACGGCGGCGGAGACGTCGACTTCGTCTCCAGCCTCTACGGCCACGAAACCAACGTCATGCAGCGCAGTACTTATGACCTGACCCACCTCGGTGATTTCACCTGGGGTACCAGCAAGACCACGCTGGCCTACGAATACGTACGCAACTGGCGCCTTAACGAGGGCTTGGCTGGCCGCACCGAAGGTGCCCCAAGCGACGAAGGTGGGGCCATGTCACGTTTGCGTAACACACGCCTGAGCAGTGAGGTGAACCTGCCGTTCGCCATGGGCAGCACAGAACATGTGCTTACCTTGGGTGGCGAGTACCTGTACGAAACCCTCAACGACCAAGGTTCGTTGCGCCCGCAAAGCTCCGACCCCACCCACAATGACGGCCTTGTCGGCTTCGATCGCAGCAGCTCGAAGATGACCGCACGCAGCTATGCGCTGTTTGTCGAAGACAACATCATCGTTGGCGACACCACCCTTACGCCGGGCCTGCGTTTCGACCACCACGAAAGCTTCGGTGACAACTTCAGCCCCAGCCTGAACCTGTCGCACAAGCTGACCGAAGCGCTGTCGGTAAAAGGCGGCATCGCCCGTGCCTACAAGGTTCCGAACCTGTACCAGTCCAACCCCAACTACCTGCTGTACAGCCGCGGTAATGGCTGCAGTGTGCAACAGGCCAACAATGGTGGCTGCTACCTGCAGGGCAACGCCGACCTCAAGCCCGAGATCAGCGTCAACAAGGAAATCGGCCTGCTGTACGACCGTGGTACCTGGCGCACCAGTGCCACCTACTTCCGCAACGACTACAAGAACAAGATCATCGGTGATACCGATGTGCTTTACACCATGGGTACCGGCAGCCGCGTGACTCAGTGGGACAACGCCGGCAAGGCGCGGGTGGAAGGTGTCGAAGGCAACTTCTTCATCGAGTTGGCCCCGACCCTGGACTGGAACACCAACCTGACCTGGATGCTCGACAACGATGATCGCGAAACGGGCGAGCCGCTGTCGGTGATCCCGGAATACACCGTCAACACCAGCCTCGACTGGCGCGCCACCGAGCAGCTGTCATTCCAGGTAGCGGGTACTTACTTCGGCAAGCAAAAATCGCCGACCTACAACTACCGCACCCAGCAGGACTACGACAAGACCGCCCAGCAGGACGTCGAGGCCTATGGCCTGGTGGACGTGAGTGCCGGGTACAAGTTCAATGCCAACTACGACGTGCGGGTGGGCGTGAACAACGTCTTCGACAAGCAGATCCTGCGCGGCGGCAACGCCAGCAGCTCGGGGGCAAACACGTATAACCAGCCGGGCAGGGCAGTGTTTGCTGCGCTGAATATCAACTTCTGATCCAAAGGGCCGCCCTGCGGCCCAATCGCAAGTCAACCGGGTCGCGAATGGCCGGCGACATTGTTGCAGCCAAACGTCTCGCAGCGTGCTAAACCATGCACCCCAGCCCGCTGCGAGAAATGCCTGGTGAAAGCCATCCGCCTGACCCTGATTTGCCATGCCCTGACCCAGGCCCAGAAGAACGGGCGCCTGCACCATACGGATGATGGCATCCTGCCGCTAGCCCGACAGGCAGACGCCGACCGATCAGGCGTGCAACTGCTGAGTGCGCCAGAGCGGCGGGCCTGCGAGACGGCGGTGTGGTTAACGGGGGCAGTACAGGTCGAGCCGGGCTTGGCCGATTGCGACCTTGGGCGTTGGCAGGGTTTGTCGTTGAAGCAGCTACAAGCCGAGCAACCGCAGGCGTTGGCAGAATGGCTGCGGGATCCGGCCAGTGCCGTGCATGGTGGCGAGTCGTTCGCTGCGCTATGCCAGCGCCTGGCCGCTTGGCTGGCGGCCTTTGACAGGCCGGGTGACTGGCTGGCCGTGACCCACCCGATGGTCATACGCGCCATGCTGGTACAGGTGCTTGGGTGTCCGATGAGTGCCGGGCAGCGAATTGACGTGCTGCCGCTGTCACGTCTGGAACTGAGCTTTACCGGGCAGTGGCGGTTGCGCCTGGGCTAAGGCTCAGAACGCCAGCTTGTAACCGATCAGCAGCAGCATCGTTGCCAGGCAAGGGCGCAGCACGCGGTCGGAGATTCGCCCGGTGAGGTGGCTACCCAGATAGATGCCTGGCAGCGAGCCCAGCAGCAGGTAGCCCAGCAGCGACCAATCCATGTTGCCCATGCCCGCGTGGCCCAGGCCTGCTACCAAGGTCAGTGGCACGGCGTGGGCAATTTCGGTACCGACCAGGCGACGGGTGACCAGGAACGGGTACAGCAGGAACAGCGCCACTGTACCCAGGGCGCCAGCACCGATGGAGGTGAGGGTGACCATTACCCCAAGCACCACGCCGGTCAGCACAGTGAGGGCGTTCAGGCTGCGGTCGCTGAGGTGGTAGTGATCACCGGCATGGCGGCTGGCGAAGGCCTGCAGGCGCGACTTGAACAGGATGGCCAGCGCGGTCAGGATCAGCACCACCGCCAGGCCTTGCTTGATGATGGCGTTGAGCGCCGAGGTGTCGGTGTGCAGGGTGCTGAGGAACCACAGGGTCAGCGCCGCTGCGGGCACGCTGCCCAGGCTGAGCAGGCCGGTGATCTTCCAGTCGATGTTCTTGTTGCGCGCATGCACCCAGACGCCACTGGCCTTGGTGATCGCTGCATACAGCAGGTCGGTACCGACAGCGGTCGCCGGGTGGATACCAAACCACAACAGGATCGGGGTCATCAGCGAGCCGCCACCGACGCCGGTCATACCGACGATGAAGCCCACGACCAGGCCAGCAATGGTGAAACCGAAAGAACCTACATCCATACGCTACTCGACTGCCCAACTTTGCCCGTTATCGGATGCCAGTCAGCATATAGATTTTTTTATAGCCAAATAGACTTGTTCGTTATTAGGTTATAACCGGGTTTGCCTTGGGCGGGCGTGACCGATCAACGATCAGTCATCACCACCATGACATGGGCATCACCACCGTCATCACTTTCCGACAGGTAGATGTGCCCCACCTGGCTGTCGAAATACGCCGTCTCCTGCGGCCCGATGCTGACCGCTTCGCCGGTCTCGAACTCGATGCGCACACGCCCGCTCAGCACCAGGGCGAACTCTTGCCCGGGGTGGCGGATAAAATCGTCGAACTGGCCGCGTTCCCGGGCAATGATGCGGGCATAAGCCGGTGTCATGCGTCGCGCGGGGAAATCCCCGGCAATCGGATAATAGTCGTAGGTGCCGGTCGAATAACCCGCCGCTGCGGGCAGTGAGTCGACCACCACGGTCACCGGCACCGGGGCGCTGACTGTGCCGCTGGCGCGGAACAGCTGGGCAATATCGACATTCAGCGCCCGCGCAGCAGCGGCCAGTTTTTCATAGCTGACCGACACCTGCGCCAGTTCCATCTTCGACAACGTGGACAGCGGCACACCACTGGCTTCGGACAATTGCTTGAGGGTCATCTGGCGCGCCTTGCGCACCTGGCGCAGGCGCTGGCCCACTACTGCACGGTCAAGCTGGGGTAGAGCTGAAGGCATTCAGGGATCTCGGCATGCGGCGTTGGTCGGGCATCTTACCTTGGACCCTTGCGCATTTCTAAATTCTCATATATTAGAATTCTCATAAATGATAATTAGCCTGGCAGGAGCGTGCATGACCCCGACCTACGACACCCTGATCATCGGTGCTGGCATCGCCGGCGCCTCGCTGGGCTACCGCCTGGCCGGTCAGCAGCGCGTGCTGCTGGTCGAGCGTGAATCGCAGCCTGGCTACCATTCCACCGGGCGTTCGGCGGCCATGTTCATGGAGGCTTACGGCACCCCACAGATCCAGGCACTGACCCGCGCCAGCCGAGCCTTCTACGAAGCGCCACCGCAGGGCTTCTGCGAGCACCCGCTGCTGGAGCCGCGAGGCTGTCTGTATGTGGCCAGCCTGGAGCAACGAGAACTGCTTGAGCAAACTTACGCGCAGAACCTGGCCAATGGCACAGAGGTCAGCCTGCTGGACCGGGACGCGGCCTTGGCACTGATACCCAGCCTGCGTGGCGAAACCCTGGCCGGCGCGGTGCTTGAGCCAGGTGCGATGGACCTTGATGTACATGCCTTGCACCAAGGCTTCTTGCGGGGTTATCGCACTGCCGGCGGTGAACTGCGCTGCAACGCCGAGCTGATCCAGGCCTGCTACCTGGACGGCGTGTGGCAGGTGGAGTTGGCTGATGGCAGCCGTTTGCAGGCCCGATGTCTGGTCAATGCTGCAGGTGCCTGGGCGGACCGTGTGGCCGAGCAGTGCGGGGTGGCGCGCATCGGCTTGCAACCGTGCCGCCGTAGCGCGTTCACCTTCCCCGGCCCGGCAGAACAAAACTTTGCCCGCTGGCCTGCAGTGATTGGCGTCGATGAAAGCTTCTACTTCAAGCCTGATGCCGGCCAACTGTTGGGGTCTCCGGCCAATGCCGACCCGGTTGAGCCACAGGATGCCGCGCCCGAGGAGTTCGACGTGGCCTTGGGTATTTACAACATTGAAGCCATGACCACCTTGGCGATCCGCCGCCCTAGCCACACCTGGGCCGGGCTGCGTTCATTCGTTGCCGACGGCGACCTGGTGATCGGTTTCGATGCGCATGCACCCGCGTTTTTCTGGCTGGCGGCCCAAGGCGGCTATGGCATCCAGTCGGCAGCGGGCGCCTCGCGCCTGGCCGCCGACTTGCTGATGGGCCAGCCCTTGTGTCCCGACCTTGTCAGCCAGGGCGTGGCGCCCGAGCGCCTGTCCCCGGCCCGTTTCCAGCAACCCTGAAAGGAGCATCCCATGAGCAATGACATTCAGCGTTTCCCCAGCAGCTTGCCGTTCCCGTTTTCCCGCGCCGTAAAGGCCGGTGGCTTTCTGTTCCTCTCCGGGCAGGTGCCGATGAGCGCTGGCGGCGAAGTGGTGCGCGGTGATATCCAGACCCAGACCCGTGCTGCCTGCGAGCGCATTGCCGAAAGCCTGGAGGCCTGTGGCGCGCGTCTCGACCAGGTGGTGAAGGCCACGGTCTGGCTGTCGGACATGCGCCATTTCGCCGGCTTCAACGAGGTGTACAAGGGGTTCTTCGGCGCGGCGCTACCGGTGCGTTCCACCGTGGCTTCGGCGTTGGCCCTGGGCGTGGATGTGGAGATCGAAGTGCAGGCGTTCGTCGGCGACGCCTGACAGGGCAAAGAGCCCGTGTAGAGGCGGCCTTGTGTCGCGATGGGCTGCAAGGCCGCCCCTACAAACGGTATGCGACGGCGACGACAAAACAACAATAAATCCAGAGGTTCACATGCAAGAGCAGCTGAAGATTGCCGGCGCATTTGTCGGCGTGATCGTGGGGGCGGGGTTCGCTTCAGGGCGCGAACTGTTGTTGTTCTTTGTCGATTTCGGCGTGTGGGGGTTGGCTGGCGCGTTGGTCAGCGCCGCCTTGTTCACCTTCCTCGGCATGGCGTTGGCGGGGCTGGGCAATCGCCAGCAGGCCACCTCGCACAAGGATGTGATCCTGGCCATCTGCGGCCGTCACCTGGGCATGTTCGTCGACTGGTTGATCACCTTTTTCATGTTCGCCGTCACCGTGGTCATGCTGGCCGGTGGTGGTGCCTTGCTGGAGCAGCAGTTCGGCATCCCGGCCCTGACCGGCAGCGTGCTGGTGACGCTGGTGGTAGTCGGTATCGTGTGCCTGGACGTGCGCAAGATGATACTTGCAATTGGCGCCATCACCCCCTTGCTGATCCTGGTGGCTTCGGCAATAGCGCTGTATGCCGTGATCACCCGCGAGCAGAGCTTTGCTGCGCTCGATCAGGTGGCCAGCCAGCAACAGGCCGGCACCCGCCATTGGCTGCTGGGGGCGTTCTTGTATGTGTCGTATAACATCGTCGCGGGTGCGCCGATCCTGGCCATTCTGGGCGGTTCGGCCAAGGGCGAGAAAGCCGCGGTGTGGGGAGGCCTGCTCGGTGGTGCAGCGCTAGGCGGCCTGATGCTGGTGATGAGTGCCGGGCTGCTGTCGCGCCTGGACAGTGTGGCCGACCAGCCGATGCCCATGCTGTCGATTGCCAACGAAGTGTCACCACTGCTGGGGCTGGTGATGTGCCTGATCATCTTCGGCATGATCGTCAACACCGCGGTGGGCACGCTGTTTTCCTTCCTCTCGCGGCTGTTACCGGCGGGCACGACGAAGTTCCGCTGGGGCTCGGTGGTGACCGGGGTGGTGGCGTTCGGCTGCAGCCTGGTGGGGTTCATCAGCCTGGTGGGTGAGGTGTACCCGTTCTTCGGTTACCTGGGCTTTGTGCTGATGACGGCGGTATTGCTGGCCTGGGTACGGCGGGGCAGGGCTGCGAAGGCGGTGGCTGCATAAGGGGCTGGTACAGGCGACAACAGGCATAGGTCGTTGCCGCCTGAACCCGGCGTTTAAATCCTGAAGCTGCCCACCAACTGCTTCAAACGCCCAGCCTGCTGGGCCAGCTGGTCGCAATGGCGCAGGGTCTCGTTGAGGTTCTCCACCCCTTGCTGGTTCAGGGCGTTGATCTGGGTGATGTCCAGGTTGAGGCTCTCGACCACGGCAGTCTGTTCTTCGGTCGCTGTCGCCACCGACTGGTTCATGCCATCGATTTCGCCAATGCGCTGGGTCACGCTGGCCAGGCGTTCGCCGGCCTGGTTGGCCACCTGCACGGTCTGCTCGCTGGAAACCTGGCTGGTGTTCATGGTGTGCACCGCTTCGCGCGAGCCCACCTGCAGGCTGGTGATCATGCGGTGGATTTCTTCCGCCGACTCCTGGGTACGGTGCGCCAGGTTGCGCACCTCGTCGGCCACCACGGCAAAGCCACGGCCGGCTTCACCGGCACGGGCCGCTTCGATGGCGGCGTTCAGTGCCAGCAGGTTGGTCTGCTGAGAAATGCCCTTGATCACGTCGAGGATCTTGCCGATTTCGTCGGTGCTGGCGTTGAGCGTTTCGATCTGCGCGCACGACTCGCTGATCCGTTGCGACAGGGCAGTCATGGCGCTGATGGCTTCTTCAACCACTTCACGGCCACCGTGCGCCTGTTCGCTGGCACCGCTGGCATGTTGCGAAGCATCTGCGGCGTTGCGGGCGATTTCCTGGGTGGCGGCGCCCAGTTCGTTGATGGCCGCAGCGACGCTGTTGGTGCGCATGCTCTGTTCTTCAGAACCGCTGATCGACGCATTGGACGCACTGACCACTTTTTCCGAAAGATCATGCACCAGGCGGGTGGCCGAGGACACTTCGCTGATCGAGGCATGGATACGCTCGACAAAGCGGTTGAACGAGGTAGCCAGTTCGCCGAACTCGTCCTTGTTCTGCACGGCCAGGCGGCGGGTAAGGTCACCTTCACCCTCGGCGATGTCGCGCATGGCGCGGCCCATGGTGGTCAGCGGGCTCATCAGCACCGGAATCAGCAGGCCGAGCAGGCCGGCGATGGCGGCCACGGCAATCAGCATGGCAATGATCGCCGAGGTGCGGAACTGGCTGAGCGCGGCATAGGCCTTGTCCCTGTCGATCGACAGCCCGATGTACCACTGCGCCGAAGGCAGGCCGGCCACCGGGGCGAACGAGATGATGCGGTCCTGGCCGTTGAGGGTGACATCCTGCATGCCGGCGGCAACCCGCAGGTTGCTGCCTGGGTAGATGTCCTTGAGGTTTTTCATCACCTGGTCTTTGTTCGGGCTGACGATCACCTGGCCATTGGCGTCGGCCAGGAAGGCGTGACCGATGCCGCCGAAGTCGACCGAGTTGATGATCTCGACGAGGGTGTCGAGGGTAACGTCACCGCCGACCACACCGATCAGTTCGCCATTGCGCTTGCTCTTCACCGGCGTGGCGATGGTCACCATCAGGCCACCGACTGCCCCCTGGTACGGGGCGGTCAGCACGGTCTGCCCGGCGTTGGCGGCGGCGCCATACCAAGGGCGCTGGCGCGGGTCGTAACCGGCGGGCATCTGGGCGTCCGGGCGCTGGGTGAATTCGCCGTTGGCCTGGCCCAGGTAGGTGAACAGGAAATTACGCGTGTAGGACGGCTGCTCGATCAGCCCTGCCAAGGTGTCGCCGGCGCCTTGCTGGCCGATGTCCTGGGCCAGGTTCTCCAGCACCAGAATGCGCCCGCTCATCCAGTTCTGCACACTGCTGGCGGTCAGTGCACCGGACTGCTGCACCGAGGCTTCGATATTCTGGCGGATGGTATTGCGTTGCAGGTAGTCGTTGTAGAGCGTGAACAGGGCAAATGCCAGGACCACGACGCCGCAGGCGCTGAGCAGGATCTTGTGGCGAAATTTCAGGTTCATGTTTCGAGACCTTGAGCCAATGAGGGGAGGGCGCAGCGCGCTCATGACGCGATGCGGGGCCTGTCGACCGAGATATCGGCTCGAGGGGTAAAAGATTGAAGTGCTTAGAGAAATTTCTTACAGGCGTTTCGACGGACGGCAGTCACGGGTCAGCCAACTGCTCGATCAGCAGGCGTGCGGCTTGCTGCAGCGGCTGTTGTTTGCGCCACAGGATATGCACGGGCAGTTGCAACGCGTTGTGTGTATTGCGGAACTCCAGGCGCACCAGACGCCCGCTGGCCAGCAGCGGCGCGACCCGCGACAACGGCAGATCACCCCAGCCCAAGCCAGCTTCAACCATCTGCAGCGCCAGGTCGAAGCTGTCGGTGGACCAGTGTGTGGCGCCGATCAGCGGGCGAGGGTCAGCCAGAGGCAGATCGCGGCTGCGTACCAGAATCTGACGCACCTGGGTCAGGTCCTCGAGGTAGTGGATACGCCCCTCACGCAAGGCCGGGTGGGCCGGCGACAGGGTGGCTACCAGCGACTCCATGCCGATGTGCTGGAAGCCGCGACGGGCATCGACCTGCAGGCCGGCAAAGGCTATGCAGAGGTCGGCACGACCGCTGTCCAGCAAGTGCAGGGCTTCTTCCTGCGGGGCGCTGAGCAGGGCAATGTCCAGCAAGGGGTGGCGCTCACCGAGGTTGGCGATGGCCGCCAGCAGCGGGCGGTGATCGATGTCGGGTACCACCGCCAGGGTCAGGCTGCTCTCCAGCCCTTGGGACAACTCCAGGGCATGAACCTGCAGCAGTCCCAGTTGTTCGGCAATCAGCCTGGCGTGTGGCTCCAGGGCCAAGGCCTGTGCGGTTGGCCGAACTTCACGCGGGCCACGTTCGAACAGGCTGTAGCCAAGTTCTGCTTCAAGGTTGCCAATGGCCATGCTCACGGCTGAAGGCACGCGCTTGAGGGCACGTGCAGCGGAAGAAAACGAACCGTGGTCGAGCACGGCCAGAAACAGCTGGATGTTGTCGCTGGAAAAGTTCATGACAGGCCTCCTGTCAATTGATCTGACAGCTGCTGACTTTTGCTGTCAAGTGCGTTGAAGCATGATCGCCCCCGTCGCTTTTTGTCTTTGGAGGTAACCTGGGTGCAGGGATTGAAACGCAAGCTGGTCTACGTGACTTTCTATGAACTGATCGGGCTGTGCATGTCGACCCTCGGGCTGGCCTACCTGTCAGATACGCAGGCGTCGCATACCGGGCCGCTGGCGGTGATGATCACCACCATCGCCATGCTCTGGAACCTGATCTACAACACCCTGTTCGAGTACTGGGAGAGCCGCCAGGCCAAGCGTGGGCGCAGCGTGGCGCGGCGGGTGGTGCATGCCATCGGCTTCCAGTTGACCCTGGTGGTTTACTTGATTCCGCTGATTGCCTGGTGGCTGGACATGACATTGCTGGAGGCGCTGCTGGTGGATATGGCGTTCATCATCCTGGTGCCGTGCTACACCTTTGCCTACAACTGGGCGTTTGATCGTGTGTTTGGCTTGCCAAGCGCTGCCCTGGCCACAGCTTGATACAGCCTTGCGCTGCGAAGGAGCCGGCACAGGCCGCCTCTAAGGTGGCAGGCGAATGATCAAAGGCGCCTGCTGCTGCTGCTCGACCTGCTGCTCCACCGGCCGCGGCGCACTGGCCAGCAAGCTGTCCTCAACCTGCCCCGACAGGTAATAGACCCCCGCCATGGCCCCGCTCTGGCGGTTCTCCATCAACTCCTGCCATTCCTGGTTCAACGCCACGTTCAGGATCACCCGCAGCTGTTCGACCATCTGCGGGTGATCACGGTCATGGGTCATCATCCCGTAACCGGCTGCAGCAATCGAAATCATCGCCCCTGCCACCTTGCCCACTGCCGATGCCACGGCACTGGCGATACCGCGCGGTGCCAGGGTGGCGCCAAGCTTTTCGCTGGCCTGGGTGGCCACCGAGTTGAGCCCGACATCGGTCCTGCCAGGGCCTTTGCTGGCCTGCTGATGCAAGTGCTGGCGCATGGCTTGCCAGGCCGGTTGCTGGTCCAGTGACTTGGCCCGCAGCAGCTGATACAGGCTGGCATTGCGCGCATCCGGTGGCCCCAGGGCGATGGCGGGGATACGGTTGAGACGCTGGCTGAACTGCTCGGGCGGCGCGTTGTAACGGCTGATGATGGCCGGCAGTTGCTGGCCGAGCAGTTGCAGGTACAGTTCGCAGGCGCGGTCGCGGATGCCCTCGGGGTTGATCTGCTCGGCTACCGGCTCGATCACCCGCGCGTGATACTGCTCCTGCAGGTACAGGGCCAGGCGTTTTTCTGCCGGTTCCCGACCCTCGCCACTGTCGAGCTTGTACCAGGCCACCTTGAGGGTCAGCCACTGCTGGGTCCAGTAACCCGTGAACCAGGGGATGAAGTCGCTTTCGGTGCGTTGCTGCACCTGCTCCTTCCACACCCGCATGGAGCGCCGGGCATAGTCGTTGGCCGAGCCGGCGGCACCGGCCGAGGCTTCTATCAGTTCCTGGTCGATGCGTTGCCAGGCCGCGGGAGTGAGTATTGTGGGTGGCGGCGGGGCAGGGGGGCGCTTGCTGGTACAACCGCCGAGGGCCAGCAGAAGGCAGAGCAACAGGAGGACTCGAGAACTCACGCGACCGCCTCCCTGGTAGAGGCTGGGGTGGTTCTCGAAGTATAGGGTGGGGTTATTGGGGCTGCTGTGCAGCCCATCGCCCGCATCCGCTCTGATGCAGGTGGTTGCGTGAGCGCGGCCTGCGTGGGAGCGATCGCGTCCGTTTGGTCGGGTTATTCCAGGTCGAGCTTTTCTTCCAGACGGTCAAGGTGCCTGTGCATCAACCCCAGCGCCGCTTCGGCATCACCTTGCTCCACGGCATCGATGATTGCCGCATGCTCTTCCCACGCGCAGTGATCGCAGCACGGCGTTTCGTAGCGAGCGATGATCAGCGAGGTCATCGGCACCAGCCCATTGAGAAATCGCGCCAGTGGTGCATTGGCCGCCACCTGCGCCAGTTTCAGGTGGAACTCGCCGCCCAGGCGGATCGCTGCGCAGCGTTCGCCACGCTCATGGTGCTGGCGCTCGCGCTCCACCAGTTGCCGTAGCTGGCGTACCTGCGCCGGCCGGGCGCGTTGCGCGGCCAGGGTGATCAGCGTGGTTTCCGCCAGGCGACGGGCACTGAGCACCTGACGTGCCTGGTCTGGGTCGGGTGCAGCCAGATGTGCGGTGTGGCTGGGGCGCTGTACCACCACCTGCTGGTCGGACAGGCGCCCCAGCACGCGGCGGATCACCGTGCGGCTGACACCAAAGGCATGGCCCAGCGCCTGTTCGGGCAACAGACTGCCCGGCGGCAGGCGCTGTTCGAGAATGGCGTCGAACAGCCGCGGATAAATCTGCTCGGCCGACAGGCGGGTTTCGCCGGCCGCGAGCAGGGCAGGCAAGTGGGGGGCGGCGTTCATGGGCACTCTCCTGAGGTCATGGATGTGGATGTTCGTCCGGGATATTCAGCGCGATGCCCATGCGCAGCCCTTCGGCCACGATGTGCTGACGCATCTGGGCACTGGCCTGGGCGCTGCTGCGTTCGCGAATGGCGCGCACCACCGCTTCGTTTTCCTTCAGCCGCGCGGCCAGGTGCTCTGGCGAGTTGCGCAGCATGTCGGCGCTTTGCTTCAGGGCATTGCCGGTCTGCTGCACCACGCTCTGGAAAATCGGGTTGGTGGTCAGGGCGAACAGCGCCTCATGGAAGGCAATGTAGGCTTTGACCCCGGCCTCGCTGTCATCGGCCTCCAGCGCTTCGCGCATGTCCATCAGGGTCAGGCGCAACTGGCCGATGTCCTGGCTGTTGGCCGACTGCGCCACCAGGCCGACGATGAACGGTTCGAGTGTGTAGCGCAGTTCCAGCACGTCGGCCAGGCTGGCCGCTGCGCTGGTTTCCACGCCCGACGCCTGGGCATCGGCATCCAGCACCAATACGCCCTTGCCGGGTAACGAGCGCACCAGGCCCAGTGTTTCCAGCACGGTTACCGCTTCGCGTAGGCTGGGGCGGCTGATGCCCAGTTGTTCGGCCAGTTCGCGCTGACCTGGCAGCATGTCGCCGGTGCGCCATTGGCCGCGGGCCAGGGCCTGGCGGAGTTTTTCCACCACTGAGTTGACGACGGTTGATGAGCTGATCACGTTTCGCTCCTGGAAGGGCCGGCATCAATGCCGGCCACGTTCGCTCAGAATTCCTGTTGATGGGCGTTGGGTTGCTTGCGTGGCGTGGGGGCAAAGCCAGGCTTGCCGTCGAGCACGTTCTGCGCACGCTCCAGGTCAATGTCCTTCTCCCAACGGGCAATGGCCACGGTGGCCACGCAGTTGCCGATCAGGTTGGTCAACGCCCGGCCGATACCCATGAACCAGTCCACCGCCAGCACCAGTACCAGGCCTACCACAGGGATCGCCGGTACCGCAGTCAGGGTGGCGGCAAGAATCACCAGTGCCGAGCCTGGGATGCCGTGAGCCCCCTTGGAAGTCACCAACGACACCAGCAGGATGGTCAGCAGGTCGGTCATTTCCAGTGGCGTGCCGGTGGCGTTGGCGATGAACACGATCGCCAGGGTGAGGTAGATGGAAAAACCATCGAGGTTGAACGAGTAGCCGGTAGGGATCACCAGGCCGACCGTCGAACTGCCGATGCCCAGGTGCTCAAGCTTGCGCATGATCTGTGGCAGCACGGCGTCGGAAGAGGCGGTGCCCAGGACGATGGTCAGCTCTTCACGCAGGTACTTGATCAACGGCAGCAGTTTCAGGCCCGACAGGCGCATGACGGTGCCCAGCACGATCAGCACGAAGCCGGCACAGGTCAGGTAGAACAGCGCCACCAGCCCGCCCAGGTGCTGCAGCGACGCCAGGCCGTACTTGCTGGTGGTGAAGGCAATGGCGCCGAACACGCCGATCGGCGCCAGGCGCACGATCATGCCCATGATGCGGAAGATCACATGGCTCAGTTCGTTGATCAGTCGCGAAATGCCGGCGGCCGAGTCACCCACCAGGTTCAGCGCGCTGCCGAACAGCACCGAGAACAGCAGCACCTGAAGAATGTTGTTGTCGGCGAAGGCACCGATCACCGAGGTGGGGATCAGGTCCATGAAGAACGCCGTGGCGCCATGGATGTGCTGGCCGCGCTCGGCCAAGCCGTTGGCATCGGCGGCGGACAGTTGATCCAGGTGAATATTGGCACCGCTGCCAATGCCACTGGTGAAGGCGAACACCAGGCCGATCACCAGCGCCAGGGTCGTCAGCACTTCGAAGTAGATCACCGACTTCAGGCCGATGCGGCCGACCTTTTTCAGGTCGCCCGCACCCGAAATGCCGCTGACCACCACGCAGAACACGATCAGGCCGATGAGCATCTTGATCAGCTTGATGAAGCCGTCGCCGAGGGGTTTGAGTTGCAGGGAGAGGTCGGGGAAGCTCAGACCGCAGGCGATGCCGAGGGCAAGGCCGAGTACGACTTGCAGGAAAATCGAACGCGAGCACCATTTGAGCATGGGAGGAGTCTCTGATCGGTGTCCTTGCTTCGGTAGCCGCACGGGGCGAAAGAGCGCAGGACTTAATTATTGTGGTCTTACCGGTTTGTTCAGCGCGAGGCCATAAAAGCGCGAAAAATACCTGATTGCAAGGTTTTTTGGCCTTACCGGTCTGACCAGTTGTGGGGCAATCCAGCCTGCCATGCTCTAGTTCGGTGCGTGCCGTAAAAGGGGGCGCTTGAAATAGCTCAGGGCTTGGCCAGTGCCTGATCCACCGCTGCAATCAGCTTGCCAAGATCTTTGGGTGGGGCGTTGTGGATGACACCGAACAGGTAGGCGCGCTGCTCCTCTTCGTCGTCCGGTTCAGCGAAGAAGTCCTTGGGCTTGACGCCCAGCACCTGGGCAAACGCCATGATTGCATCGATGCTGGGGGTGTAGGTGCTGGTTTCGAAACGGCTGATGGTCTTGGGGTCGAAGCCGGTTCGTTCAGCCAGTTGTGCCTGGGTCAGGCCCGCCAGCTTGCGGTAGCGGCGCAGGGCGATACCCAAAGCTGATCTCGTCATCGCTTAATTCCCATTTAGAATCAAGAACTTAACGATATCTATCAATGTGGCGCAACGCCATGATCGATCACCTTTGTTTTATTTATGTGATGAATTTCGTAGAATTCTTGGCTTGACCGGTCAGTCATCGTCACCTTCCTTGTACCGTTCGGCCTCGTGCCGTAACGGCAGGAAGCGCTTTTGCCCATTGGAACGGATCCTCATGAATCGGTTCCGATGGCCGTCGATGTACTGGGTACCGGCTTGTCATCGAATGGAGTCTCATCGTGCGCCTCAACCTGCCGGTAACCCCGGTCGAGCAACGTTTCCCCCCCGATCAGCGGCTGATTTCTGCTACCGATACCGCCAGCCTGATCACCTACTGCAACCCTGAGTTTGCCGCCATCAGTGGCTACAGCGAGGCCGAACTGATCGGCAGCCCGCACAACCTGGTGCGCCACCCGGACATGCCGCCGGCGGTGTACGAGTTGATGTGGCGCTACCTGAAAGCCGGCAAGAGCTGGATGGGTATCGTCAAGAACCGCTGCCGTAACGGCGACTACTACTGGGTCAATGCCTACGTCACGCCCATCCTCGAAGGTGGGCGGGTAGTGGGTTACGAGTCGGTGCGCGTATGCCCCACGCGCGAGCAAGTAGCCCGTGCCGAAGCCCTCTATGCGCGGCTGCGCAACGGTCAGGCGGCATTGTCGGCGCCGCGCCGTCTGAGCTTGCTGACGCAGGCCCTGGCCTTGCCACTGGCCGGTGGGCTGCTGGCGGTGGGTGCCAGTCAGTTGTGGCCTGGCCTGGTGGGGCAGGGGCTGACCGTGGGGCTGTTCGTGGCCTGCGGTCTATGGGCGCGCAATGCCCTCGGGCGGCAGCTGCAGCAGATTGTGCAGGGTGCCGAAGGTGCCTTCGCCGACCCGGTTGCAGCCTTGACCTACAGCGACCTGTCGGGTGCTGCCGGGCAGTTGCAACTGATGCTGATCAGCGAAGAGGCACGCCTGAAAACCGCATTGACGCGGCTAAGCGATCTGGCGGGGCAAATGGCCGTGGCCGCTCGCGATGCCGGGCAGTTGTCGCGCAGCACCGAGGCGGCATTGCTGGAGCAGCGTGCCGAAACCGACCTGAGCGCCACTGCAATGAACCAGATGGCCGCCTCCATTGGCGAAGTCGCCAACCACGTGCAGTTGACCGCCGCCGAGGCACACACGGCGCACCTGCTGGCCGAGCAAGGTAGCCAGGTGGCCGATGCCAGCGGCACGGCCATTCGTAACCTGGCCAGCACTGTGACGCAGATCAACCAGGCGGTCAGCCACCTGGCGGGTCAGACCGGCGCCATCGCCGAGGCAGCCGGGATGATCCGCGGCATTGCCGAGCAAACCAACCTGCTGGCCCTCAACGCCGCCATCGAGGCTGCCCGTGCGGGCGAGCAGGGCCGGGGCTTTGCCGTGGTCGCCGACGAGGTCCGGGCATTGGCCGACAAGACCCGCCAGTCCACCCTGCACATCCAGGCCATCATCGATGCCCTGCGCAGTGGCGCCGAGGAAGCCGTGGCGATCGCCAGCCGAGGCATCGACGGTGCCGAGCAAGGCGTTGCCCAGGTGCAGGAAGCCCGACAGGCGCTGCATGGCATTCGTGACGCGGTACAGCGCATCAGCGACATGAGCCAGCAGATGGCCACCGCCTCGCAGCAGCAGTCGGCGGTGGCAGAAGATGTTTCGCGGCAGATCAACGGCGTAGCCGGTATTGCCCAGCACAGCGCCCACAGCGCCAACGCCGCCGCCTCGCGCGGTACCGAACTGGAACATGTGTGCGCCGGATTGCGCGCCCTGGTGGAGCGCTTCAACCGCTAAGGCAGGATGCTTTATGGATGATAACTATCGCGCGGCCGTGGACGCGGCCGCAATCTTTTCGGAAACCGACCTGCGTGGGAACATCACCTACGTCAATCAGCAGTTCTGCAGCATCTCGGGCTACAGCCGTGAAGAACTGTTGGGGGCCAACCACCGCATCCTCAATTCCGGGCTGCATGAACCGTCGTTCTTTGTCGGCATGTGGCGGGCTTTGGTCGCCGGGCGGGTGTGGAAGGGCGAAATCTGCAACCGGTCCAAGGACGGTTCGTTGTACTGGGTCGACAGCACCATGGTGCCACTGGTCGATCCGCTGACAGGCCAGGTGCGCAAGTATGTGTCGATCCGCTTTGACGTCACGGAGAAGCGCCAGCTGCTGCATACCTTGCAGTGGCGGGTGGGTCACGATGTGCTCACCGGCCTGCCCAACCGCGCCTACCTGTCCGACCTGCTGAACCAGGCCCTGGCCTACTCGCGCCGCGAAGGCATCTCGCTGGCGGTGTGCATGCTCGACCTGGATGGTTTCAAGGCGGTCAACGACGGCTACGGGCATGCCGTGGGTGACCTGCTGCTGGTGGAAGTGGCGCAGCGCCTGAAGAGTATCCTGCGTGGTGGGGATGCCGTGGCGCGGCTGTCGGGCGACGAATTCGTGCTGATCCTGCGCGATGTTGATGATGAACACCAGCTGCATGCAGCCCTGCAGCGGGTGTTGCGTGCCTTGGCGGCGCCCTGTGTGGTGCGTGAACATACGCTGTCGCTCAGCGCCAGTATCGGCGTGACCCTGTACCCGCAGGATGACGAAGATGCCGACACGCTGGTGCGCCACGCCGACCAGGCCATGTATGTGGCCAAGCAGCGCGGGCGCAACCGTTACCATCTGTTCGACGTGTCGCAGGAACAGGAGCTCAAGGCCACCCACCAGACCGTGGCGCGCGTGCGCCGGGCGCTGCGCAACGGTGAGCTGTGTCTTTACTACCAGCCCAAGGTCAACCTGCGCAGTGGCAAGGTACTGGGCTTCGAGGCCTTATTGCGCTGGCAGCGGCCAGGCCGTGGTGTGGTGCCGCCTGGCGATTTCCTGCCATGGGTAGAGCAGACCGACCTGATCGTCGAAATCGGCGAGTGGGTGATCGGGCAGGCGTTGAGCCAGTTGCAGGACTGGCAGCGCCAAGGGCAGCCCTGGTCGCTGAGCGTGAATATTGCCGCGCGGCATTTGCAGCGCAATGACTTTGCCGAGCGCCTGCAGCAGTTGCTGGCAGCGTACCCGGCGGTGGACCCGGCGCTGCTGGACCTGGAAATCGTCGAGTCGGTGGCCATCGACAACCTGCAGCATGTCAGCCGCTGCCTGGATGCCTGCCGTGCGCTGGGTGTGCGTTTCTCGCTGGACGATTTCGGCACCGGTTATTCGTCCTTGAGCTACCTGAAACGCTTGCCGACCCAGACGATCAAGATCGACCAGTCGTTCGTGCGTGACATCCTTCATGACCAGGACGACCTGGCGCTGACGGAGGCGGTGATCGGCCTGGCGCGGGCGTTTGGCCGCGAGGTGATTGCCGAGGGGCTGGAGAGTGTCGAGCACGGTCGGGTACTGATGGGCCTGGGCTGCGAGCTGGCGCAGGGTTACTGCATCGCCCGGCCGATGCCCGCCAGTGACGTGCAAGCCTGGGCACAGGCCTACCGGCAGCCAGTGCAGTGGCGTGACCCTTGAAGGCCATTAGCGGGCCGTGGTCTTGAGCTGCACGGGGGCGCCACCTGCTGTCGATCAGGGGTGGCTTCGAAAACCTGCTGTGCGGCGCGCTTCAGGGCCAATCGATTCATCGCTCACGCAACCGCTTGTACAGTGTGGTGCGGCTGATACCCAGTCGGCGGGCTACCGCCGACAGGTTGCCATTGGCTTGCTCGACCAGGCTCTGCAGGTCCGTCTCTTCAGTCGCTATCGGCACCGGTGTTTTCGACTCGGCCAGAAAACCCGCTGGAAGGTGCTCGACGCCGACCGGTCCGTTGGCCGCCAGGGCCAACGCGACCTGTAGCACACTCACCAGTTCGCGCAGGTTGCCCGGCCAGGGGTGTTGATCGAACAGGTCGATTATGGCCGGGGGCAGCCGCGCAGGTTGCCCGGGCTCGCGGTAGCGGGCATGCACCTGCTCAATCAGCTGGCGCCGGTCAGCGCGTTCGCGCAGGGGAGGCAGCACCAGTGTCAGGCCGGCGATGCGGTAGTACAGGTCCTGGCGAAAGCGCCCGGCGCGCACTTCTTCGGCCAGGTTGCGATTGCTCGCCGACACCACGCGGATATCCACCGGCACCGGTTCGCCACTGCCCAGCGGCTGGATGCTGCGCGACTGCAGTACGCGCAGCAGGCGGGCCTGGGTGGGCAGTGGCATGTCGCCAATCTCATCCAGAAACAGGATGCCGTGGTCGGCCTTGCGGACCAGCCCCGGGTTGCCCTTGTGGTGGGCGCCGGTGAACGCGCCTTTGTCATAGCCGAACAGTTCCGACTCCACCAGTTCGGCCGGGATCGCCGCACAGTTTACGGCGACCAGCGGCTGCCTGGCGCGGCTGCTGGCCCGGTGCAGGGTGTCGACGAACACTTCTTTGCCTACGCCTGTTTCGCCCTCCACCAACACAGGTATGTCCTTCTCCAATAGCAGGCCGGCTTGTTTCAAGGCTTTTTCCAGGCGCGGCTCGGCGTTGCCGGCTTCGGGGCGTCGAATGGTTTCGCGTGGGGGGTGCCACTGGCAGTGAAAGCGGTTGCGCCCGGTGGCCTGCAGAGCGAAGGGCTTCTGTCGGGGATGGCTGAGCAGCTGTTGCAGGGGTAACTGGAACAGTTGCTCGATGTTTTGCTGCAGCGGGTTTACGCCGAGCAGGCTATCGGCCCGGTGATTGGCAGCCAACACCTGCCCGCGTTCATCGAACACCAGCAGGCCGGCCCAAGGGCTGTCGAGGTTGTCGGAGGCGCTGTTGAAGATCAGTTGCGCATGCTGGTCAGCATGTTCGGCGAGGATCAGGCGGTTTTCCAGGCTCTGGCCCATCATGCGCACCAGCCCAAGCGTCTGGCTGGCCGGCAGGTAGCCGTCGCTGGCTACGTCGAGCACCCCGACCAGCTGCCGTGCGGCGTCGAACAGGGGGGCGGCGGCGCTGGACATGTAGCGGTTCTGGCGCAGGAAGTGTTCGTCCTGGCCGACGTGAATCGCTTCGGCGCAAATCAATGTGGTGCCCAGGGCATTGGTGCCGACGCCACGTTCGTGCCAATGGGCGCCGGCGCTGAAACCATGGTGCTGGTGCGGTTCGATGAAACGCCGCGAGCCCCAGCTGTCGAGCAGGCAGCCGCTGGCATCGGCCAGCATCACCAGGTAGCTGGCGTTAGCCAAGAGGTGCGCATAGTGCGGTAGCACTTCCTCGCGGGTCAGGCGTAGCAGGTTTTGGCGCCGCTCCAGCAGGGCGCTGAGCTCGGCGCGGGACAGGCAGTCAAAGTCCGGCGCATGCTGCGGCTGCAGGCCGTGGTCGCGGCAGCGGTCCCAGGAAGCCTGGATCAGGCGGGTGTGGGTCGAAGCGGATGCGGCCATGGGCCTGTCCTGTGTGATTGTTGTCATGGGTCGACCGCCGTTCAGTGTTGTCCACGGCTGTTCATTGTCAAACTGGCCAGTGTCCAGTTGTGCAGTGATTGTGTTCACGTGCGCGCCCGCTATTTGCCAGCGCTGCCACCCAGGCCCCGGGCCAGAGCACCGGGGAAGGACTGGCACGGAACTGGCTGTAGCCGGCAGACAACAATCACAAAAAGGCCACGCCATGTCCCTGGTGCTGGAGCAGGTCAGCCGTAGCGTCGACAACCAGCCGTGGATCGTCGAGGCGTCACTGCGTTTCGAGCCCGGTTCGTTCAATGTGCTGCTGGGTCGCACCCTGGCCGGCAAGACCAGCCTGATGCGCCTGATGGCCGGGCTGGACCGTCCGGACCGGGGGCGGGTGCTGATGGATGGCCAGGACGTCACCGGTGTGCCGGTGCGTCAGCGCAATGTGTCGATGGTGTATCAGCAATTCATCAATTACCCGACCTTGAGCGTGTACGAAAACATCGCCTCGCCGCTGCGCCAGGCGCGCATGGCCGAGGACCAGATCCGACGGCGGGTGCAGGAAACTGCCGAGATGCTGCGCATCGAAACCTACCTGCAACGCCTGCCACTGGAGCTCTCCGGTGGCCAGCAGCAACGCACGGCGATGGCCAGGGCACTGGTCAAGGATGCCTCGTTGATCCTCTTCGACGAGCCATTGGTCAACCTCGACTACAAGTTGCGCGAAGGCCTGCGCCAGGAGCTGCGCGAGCTGTTCGCGGCGCGCCATTGCATTGCTGTGTACGCCACCACCGAGCCCAACGAGGCGCTGGCACTGGGCGGCACCACCACGCTTGTGCACGAAGGCCGTATCGTGCAGAGCGGGCCCACCGCCGAGGTCTATCAGCGCCCCAGCAGCGTGCTGGCTGCCGAGCTGTTTTCCGAGCCGCCGATCAACCTGGTGTCTGGCCGTATCACGGGTAACGAGGTGAGCCTGGCCCAGACCGTGCACTTTGCCCGCAATGCCGACCTGGAGCCGCTGGCCGAAGGTGACTACCGCTTCGGCGTGCGCCCCAGCCATATCGCGCTGGTGCCGGCCCATGACGATGACCTGGAGCTGGCGGTGCTGGTGGAGTTGGCCGAGATCAGTGGGTCAGAAACATTTCTGCATGTGCGCAACGAATACTGGCGCATGGTGCTGCACCTTCCCGGGGTGCACGAATACCAGGTGGACACGCCGATACGCGTGTTCATCCCCACGCACAAGCTGTTCGTTTTCGACAGCGCCGGGGTGTTGGTGCAGGCCCCGGGGCTGCGCCAGGCGAGGAGAGGGTGATGGCCGAAATCCGCCTGCGCCAGCTGGCGCACAGTTACAGCCGCCAGCCCGCCAGCGAGGCAGACTATGCCCTGCACGCACTCGAACATGTGTGGGAACAGGGCGGTGCCTATGCGTTGCTCGGGCCGTCGGGCTGCGGCAAGTCGACCTTGCTCAATCTCATTTCCGGGCTGCTGACGCCGTCTCATGGCGAGGTGCTGTTCGACGGCAAGCCGGTCAACCAGCTGTCCCCGCAGGCGCGAAATATCGCCCAGGTGTTCCAGTTCCCGGTGGTGTACGACACCATGACGGTGTTCGACAACCTGGCCTTCCCCTTGCGCAACCAGGGGCTCGATGAAGCCCGGGTGCGTGCCCGGGTGGAAGAAATTGCCGAAGTGCTCGAGCTGACTGCCGTGTTGCGCAAGAAAGCACGCAACCTCACCGCCGATGAAAAGCAGAAAGTCTCCATGGGGCGTGGCCTGGTGCGCGATGACGTGTCGGCGATCCTGTTCGACGAGCCGCTGACGGTGATCGACCCGCATCTGAAGTGGAAGCTGCGGCGCAAGCTGAAGCAGATCCATGAGCAGTTCAACATCACCATGATCTACGTCACCCACGACCAGTTGGAGGCCTCCACCTTCGCCGACAAGATCGCGGTGATGCACGGCGGACGCATCGTCCAGTTCGGCACGCCGCGCGAGCTGTTCGAGCGACCGCGGCATACGTTCGTCGGTTATTTCATCGGTAGCCCGGGCATGAACTTGATTGACGTGCGTGCCGAGGCGGGCGCGGTGGTGTTCGGCGATGTCCAGTTGGTACTGCCCGATGGCGTGTGCGAGCGCCTGGCTGCATTGGCGGGCGGGCGGCTGCAGCTGGGCATTCGCCCGGAGTTCGTGCAGCTGTGGGACAGCCCGTTCGAGGGTGCCTACCCGGCACGGGTGCTGGACGTCGAAGACCTGGGTACCTATCGCATCGTCACCCTCGAACTGGGCGGTGTCGCGCTCAAGGCGAGGCTGGGCGAGGACCGCCCGTTGCCTGTGGACAAGGCCTGGGTCAGCCTGCCGGCGCAGTGGCTGATGCTGTATGTCGACGATGTGCTGCTGGAGGCCGGGCCATGAACAACAAGGTGCCGAACAACAAGGCCTGGTGGCTGGTGCTGCCGGTGTTCCTGCTGGTCGCGTTCAGCGCGGTGGTGCCGATGATGACGGTGGTCAACTACTCGGTGCAGGACATCTTCGACCAGTCCAGCCGCTACTTCGTCGGTGCCGACTGGTACCGCCAGGTACTGCGCGACCCGGCGCTGCACGATGCATTGCTGCGCCAGTTCATTTACTCGGCCTGCGTCCTGCTGATCGAAATTCCGTTGGGTATAGGCATCGCCCTGGCCATGCCAACCAAAGGCCGTATGGCCTCGGTGTGCCTGATCGTCATGGCTATCCCGTTGCTGATCCCGTGGAACGTGGTCGGCACTATCTGGCAGATTTTCGGCCGTGCCGACATCGGCCTGCTCGGCGCTTCCCTGGCCAAGCTCGGGGTCAGCTACAACTACGCCGGTGACCCGTTCGACGCCTGGCTCACCGTGCTGGTGATGGATGTGTGGCACTGGACTTCGTTGGTGGCTTTGCTGTGCTATTCGGGGCTGCGTGCGATCCCCGACGTGTACTACCAGGCCGCGCGCATCGATCGGGCCTCGGGCTGGGCGGTGTTTCGCCATATCCAGCTGCCCAAGCTCAAGAACGTGCTGGTGATCGCGTTGATGCTGCGCTTCATGGACAGTTTCATGATCTACACCGAGCCGTTCGTGCTGACCGGCGGCGGGCCAGGCAATGCGACCACGTTCCTCAGCCAGACCCTCACGCGTATGGCCGTAGGGCAGTTCGACCTGGGGCCGGCGGCAGCGTTTTCACTGGTGTACTTCCTGATCATCCTGCTGGTGTCGTGGCTGTTCTACACAGCCATGACCCATGCCGACAAGGACTAGGCCATGAGCACACGCAAATCAATGGCCCTGCTGCTGTACTTCTTCTTCCTGCTGGTGCCGATCTACTGGTTGCTGAACATGTCGTTCAAGAGCAACGCCGAGATCCTTGGCGGCCTGACCCTGTGGCCGCAGGCGTTCACGCTCGACAACTACCGAGTGATCTTCACCGACGCCAGCTGGTACAGCGGCTACATCAACTCGCTGTACTACGTGTGCCTGAACACGCTGATTTCACTGCTCGTGGCGTTGCCCGCGGCCTATGCGTTCTCGCGCTACCGCTTTCTCGGCGACCGCCACCTGTTCTTCTGGCTGCTGACCAACCGCATGGCGCCACCGGCGGTGTTCCTGCTGCCGTTCTTCCAGTTGTACTCGTCGATCGGGCTGTTCGATACCCACATTGCCGTGGCGCTGGCCCATTGCCTGTTCAACGTACCGCTGGCGGTGTGGATCCTGGAGGGTTTCATGTCGGGCGTGCCAAGGGAAATCGACGAAACCGCCTACATCGACGGCTACAGTTTTCCGCGCTTCTTCGTGAAGATCTTCATACCGCTGATTGGCTCCGGCATCGGCGTCACGGCGTTTTTCTGTTTCATGTTCTCCTGGGTCGAACTGCTGCTGGCGCGCACCCTGACCTCGGTGAATGCCAAGCCGATTGCCGCGGTGATGACCCGCACGGTGTCGGCATCGGGCATCGACTGGGGTGTGCTGGCGGCGGCGGGGGTGCTGACCATCTTGCCGGGCATGCTGGTGATCTGGTTCGTGCGCAATCATGTGGCCAAGGGCTTCGCCCTGGGCCGGGTATGAGGAGGGCAACGCATGGAGTGGATGGCCTGGACCCTGCCGACAGCGCTGTTCTTCGCCGCTGTGGGCCTGTTGCTGCTGGGCATGACCCTGCTTGAACTGCGTCGCCCCTGCGTAGAACGACGGGGCTTTTTGCCGCTGGTCACCAGCCGTGGTGACCGTTTGTTCATCGGCCTGCTGGCCAGCGCCTACCTGCACCTGCTGGTGGTCGGTGTCAGCGACTGGCCATTGTGGGTGGCCTCGCTGCTGTCGCTGGCGTGGCTGGCGGTGGTGTTGCGCTGGGGCTGAGCGAGCGGCCCTGTGGGATAACTGAAACGGGAGATCACAATGTTCGACAACAAACACAACAGGCGACATTTGACCCTGGCCGCGTTGCTGGTACTGGCCAGCGTGCAAGGCACAGCCTGGGCCGACCAGTACGAAGAGGCGGCAAAGAAATGGATCGGCAGCGAGTTCAAGCCTTCGACCCTTACCCCCGAACAGCAGTTGGCCGAATTGCAGTGGTTCATCAAGGCAGCCGAGCCGTTTCGCGGGATGAAGATCAACGTTGTGTCGGAAACCATCACCACCCATGAATACGAGTCCAAGGTGCTGGCCAAGGCTTTCAGTGAGATCACCGGCATCCAGTTGACCCACGACCTGCTGCAGGAAGGCGATGTGGTGGAAAAACTGCAGACGCAGATGCAGTCGGACAAGAACATTTATGACGGCTGGGTCAACGACTCCGACCTGATCGGTACGCACTTTCGCTACGGCAAAGTGGAATCGATCACCGACCTGATGGCCAACGAGGGCAAAGCCTACACCTCGCCGACCCTCGACCTGAAGGACTTCATCGGTATTTCCTTCACCACCGCGCCCGATGGCAAGGTCTACCAACTGCCCGACCAGCAGTTCGCCAACCTGTACTGGTTCCGCGCCGACTGGTTCGAACGGCCTGAGTTGAAGGCCAGGTTCAAAGAGAAGTACGGCTATGAACTGGGAGTGCCAGTGAACTGGTCGGCGTACGAGGACATTGCCAAGTTCTTCACCGAAGACGTCAAGGAGATCGACGGCAAGCGTGTCTACGGGCACATGGACTACGGAAAGAAAGACCCGTCACTGGGCTGGCGCTTCACCGATGCCTGGTTCTCGATGGCCGGCGGCGGCGACAAAGGCCTGCCCAATGGTTTGCCGGTCGATGAATGGGGCATTCGCGTGGAGGACTGCCATCCGGTGGGTTCCAGTGTGACCCGCGGCGGCGATACCAATGGGCCGGCCGCCGTCTATGCCACGCAGAAGTACGTGGACTGGATGCGTGCCTACGCGCCCAAGGAAGCGCAGGGCATGACATTCTCCGAAGCCGGCCCTGTGCCGGCGCAAGGCAACATTGCCCAGCAGATATTCTGGTACACCGCGTTCACCGCCGACATGACGAAGCCCGGCTTGCCGGTTGTGAATGCCGACGGCACGCCGAAGTGGCGCATGGCGCCTTCACCGAAGGGGCCATACTGGGAAGAGGGTATGAAACTCGGCTACCAGGACACCGGCTCGTGGACCTTCTTCAAGTCCACCCCCGAGAAGCAACGCTTGGCGGCGTGGCTGTACGCCCAGTTCGTCACCTCAAAGACCGTATCGCTGAAAAAGACCATCGTCGGCCTGACGCCGATTCGTGAGTCGGACATCAACTCCCAGGCCATGACCGAGTTGGCGCCCAAGCTCGGTGGGCTGGTGGAGTTCTATCGCAGCCCTGCGCGGGTGCAGTGGACGCCGACCGGCACCAACGTGCCGGACTACCCGCGGTTGGCGCAATTGTGGTGGAGCCATATCGCCGAAGTCGCCAGTGGCGAAAAGACCCCGCAGGAAGCCCTGGATGGGCTGGCCCGCGACCAGGACCGCATGATGGAGCGCCTGCAACGCTCCAATGCCCAGGCGACGTGTGCACCCAAGCTGAATCCGGAGAAGGACGCCCAGTACTGGTTCGACCAGCCGGGTGCGCCGAAAGCCAAGCTGGCCAACGAAAAGCCCATGGGCGAGACCGTCAGCTACAACGAACTGCTGAAGTCTTGGGCGGCGGCCAGGAAGTGATCGGCTGAACACCGTGGTGGCTTCCCCGCCCCCTGGGGGCGGACAACCGCTTGCAAGAGCAGGCTCGTCCGCGAAGAGGTCATTTGTCACGGGCAAAAAAAACGGCACCTGAAAAAGGTGCCGTTTTCGCATTACGCGGTATTACTTGTGCAGCTCTTCTGCCGCGTACAGCGTGTTCTCCAGCAGGCACGCCCGGGTCATCGGCCCGACGCCGCCCGGCACCGGTGTGATCCAGCCGGCGCGGGGCAGGGCAGTCTCGTAGACCACGTCGCCGACCAGCTTGCCGTCTTCCTGGCGGTTGATGCCCACGTCGATGACGATGGCGCCTTCCTTGACCCACTCACCCTTGACCAGGCCCGGCTTGCCGGCAGCCACGACCACCAGGTCGGCACGCCCGACATGGCCGGCCAGGTCCTTGGTGAAGCGATGGCAGACGGTCACGGTGCAGCCGGCCAGCAGCAGTTCCATGGCCATCGGGCGGCCAACGATGTTGGACGCGCCGACGATCACCGCGTTCATGCCGTACAGGTCCTGGCCGGTGCTTTCCAGCAGGGTCATGATGCCTTTCGGTGTGCACGGGCGCAGCAGTGGAATACGCTGGGCCAGGCGGCCGATGTTGTACGGATGGAAGCCGTCCACATCCTTGTCCGGGCGAATGCGCTCGAGCAGCAACGAGGCGTCCAGGTGTGCCGGCAGCGGCAGTTGCAACAGGATGCCGTCGACGGCCGGGTCGTCATTGAGACGGTCGATCAGCTCGGTCAGGGCTTGTTGCGTGGTCTCGCTGGGCAGGTCGAAAGCCTGCGAAATGAAGCCGACCTCTTCGCAGTCCTTGCGCTTGTGCGAGACATAGACTTGGGAGGCGGGGTCGGTGCCGACCAGGATCACTGCCAGGCCCGGCGTACGCAGGCCTTGCTGGCGACGCTCCACGACACGTTGAGCGATCTGCTGGCGCAGGCTGGCGGCGATAGCCTTGCCATCGATTAGGTGTGCAGTCATAGACGCGTGATTAACCATCGAGAAGGAACAATAAAGAACGTGCATTCTCGCACGACATGGGCCAAGGGCAAAGGCGGGTGGTCGGGCAAATCCCCTAACCCCTTAAATAATTTAAATTTTTTCGAAAAAGGTGTTGACGACTTTCGGGGTCGACTATAAGATTCGCCGCACTTGTCGGGCACAGCCTAGCACTGGTTGGCTAAGTCGGGCAGAATGAGTGGTTTAACAGTTCCTTGTTAGCGTCTCGTTCGGTTAGGCTTCAAGCTTAAGCGCCCGTAGCTCAGCTGGATAGAGCATCCGCCTTCTAAGCGGATGGTCGCAGGTTCGAGTCCTGCCGGGTGCGCCATTAGGCAGCTTTGGCAAGCAAGTAGGTTGTAATGCAATATGGTGGGCGTAGCTCAGTTGGTAGAGCGCTGGATTGTGATTCCAGTTGTCGTGGGTTCGATTCCCATCGTCCACCCCATATTTTTCAAGGGCGCCTCGATAGCATCTGGCGCCTTTGTTTTAAGCGTTACGCGGACGTGGTGAAATTGGTAGACACACTGGATTTAGGTTCCAGCGGCGCAAGCTGTAAGAGTTCGAGTCTCTTCGTCCGCACCATGCTTCTGTAAGGTTGTACCGCAAGACCGCAATATGGTGGGCGTAGCTCAGTTGGTAGAGCGCTGGATTGTGATTCCAGTTGTCGTGGGTTCGATTCCCATCGTCCACCCCATATTCCTGAAAGGCGCCTTGATCGTGAGATCGGGCGCCTTTTTGTTTTGGGGCTGTGGTGTGCACGCCTTCAGTGTTCTGGTGTCTTTGTTTGAGGTCGAGCGTCGCCCGCGCGGCTCCTGGTGTTCCTCCTCGATATCGTGCCGGGCAAACAAGGTGGTCGTGCTCGCCGGCGCTGAAAATGCCGTGGTGAGCCACCTCTCGGCCAAATCAAACCCCGCCCCTTGTAATCCTCTGGTGGCACCCCAATAAAAGCTGTTAGATTTCAGCCGGTTGAAACACCGGCCCGTTTGGCCGGCAAAGGACATCACGATGATTGCAAAAGAAGCCCGTCAGGCCCTGGCGCTGCAGCGCTTTGCCGACGCCAATCCGCAGATGCTCGAGGAGATCCGCGAGCTGGATGCGCGCGAACAGGCCCAGCAGATCGAGTGGGCGTTCGAGGATGCCGCCGAGGAGCAGGGCATTGAGCCCTGGGAGCTGGCGCTGCAATTGATTGCTGAGTCCCCGGAGCAGTTGCAGGCCATGCGCCTGGAAACGCACCGTGAAGTGGCCGAGGCGCTGGGGCTGGAATGGGAGGAATACTGCCAGTTCAACGACATTGATCCTCAATAAAGGAGGCGAATGCGTTGCGGGTAGTTGTTTGACAAAGTATTTCGGCTGCAGGCCGCCCTCCGGCGCCGTGCAGCCCCTGTTGGAAGCAGGCCTGGCGCTGTGCCGTGCGGGCCTTGAAAGTTAATCGACCGGCGTTGTTTTCAGTCGTCCCGTGTGGGGTGACTTCTGCTGCGTGACTCACTAGAATGTTTGCCCTTGATTCTGGAGTCGGGCTAACGCCGGCTAACGTCTGTGCAACGAGGAATATCCATGCAAGTTTCTGTTGAAAACACTTCCGCTCTCGAGCGCCGCATGACCATCGCCGTTCCGGCCGAGCGCGTCGAGAACGAAGTCAACAAGCGTCTGCAGCAGACTGCCAAGCGCGCCAAGATTGCGGGCTTCCGTCCTGGTAAAGTACCGATGACCGTGATCCGTCAGCGTTTCGAGGCGGACGCCCGTCAAGAGGCTTTCGGTGACCTGGTCCAGGCTTCCTTCTACGAAGCCATCGTCGAGCAGAAGCTGAACCCGGCTGGCGCCCCGGCTGTAGAGCCCAAGTCCTTCGAAAAGGGCAAGGATCTGGAGTTCGTCGCCATCTTCGAAGTCTTCCCTGAGTTCACTGTTGCGGGCCTCGAGTCGATCAAGGTCGAGCGCCTGAGCGCCGAAGTGGCTGACAGCGACCTGGACAACATGCTGGAAGTGCTGCGCAAGCAGAACACCCGCTTCGAGGCCGTCGAGCGCGCTGCGCAGAACGACGACCAGGTCAACATCGACTTCGTCGGCAAGGTCGACGGTGAAGCGTTTGCCGGTGGTTCGGCCAAGGGCACCCTGCTGGTGCTGGGCTCCGGCCGCATGATCCCAGGCTTCGAAGAAGGTCTGGTAGGCGCCAAGGCTGGCGAAGAGCGCGTTGTCAACGTGACCTTCCCAGAGGACTACCAGAACCTGGACCTGGCTGGCAAAGCCGCCGAGTTCACCATCACCGTCAACAGCGTTTCGGCACCTGTACTGCCAGAACTGAACGAAGCGTTCTTCGCCCAGTTCGGCATCAAGGAATCGACGCTGGAAGGCTTCCGCGCCGAAGTTCGCAAGAACATGGAGCGTGAGCTGCGTCAGGCGATCAAGACCAAGGTCAAGAACCAGGTCATGGACGGTCTGCTGGCCGCCAACCCGATCGAAGTGCCAAAGGCCCTGCTGGAAAACGAAGTCAACCGTCTGCGCGTGCAGGCAGTTCAGCAGTTTGGTGGCAACATCAAGCCTGAGCAGCTGCCAGTCGAACTGTTCGAAGAGCAAGCCAAGCGCCGCGTCGTGCTGGGCCTGATCGTGGCCGAAGTGGTCAAGCAGTTCGAGCTGAAGCCGGACGACGCCAAGGTTCGCGAGATGATCGAAGAAATGGCTTCGGCTTACCAAGAGCCTGAGCAGGTCATCGCCTGGTACTACAAGAACGACCAGCAACTGAACGAAGTGCGTTCGGTTGTGCTGGAAGAACAAGTTGTAGATACTGTTCTGCAGAAAGCGACTGTGACCGACAAATCGGTCTCGTACGAAGAAGCCGTTAAACCAGCCGAGGCGCCTGCCGCTGCTGAGTAACGGTCTTCTCTCGTAGGAAACCTCCACAAGCCAGCCTTCGAGCTGGCTTGTGCGTATTCAAGCCATGACTATTTGGGAGTGAGCGCAGGACATGTCCCGCAATTCTTATATTCAGCAGAGCTCTGACATCCAGGCCGCAGGCGGCCTGGTCCCGATGGTTATCGAGCAGTCCGCCCGTGGCGAACGCGCTTACGACATCTACTCGCGTCTGTTGAAGGAGCGAGTGATCTTCCTGGTTGGCCCGGTAGAGGACTACATGGCCAACCTCGTCGTTGCGCAACTGCTGTTCCTTGAGGCGGAAAACCCGGACAAGGATATCCATCTGTACATCAACTCGCCGGGCGGCTCCGTCACCGCCGGCATGTCGATCTACGACACCATGCAGTTCATCAAGCCGGACGTTTCGACCATCTGCATCGGCCAGGCCTGCAGCATGGGCGCCTTCCTGCTGGCGGCAGGTGCCAAGGGCAAGCGTCATTGCCTGCCTAACTCGCGCGTGATGATCCACCAGCCGCTGGGCGGCTTCCAGGGTCAGGCCACCGATATCGAGATCCACGCCCAGGAAATCCTCAATATCAAGGCCCGTCTGAACGAGCTGCTGGCCTATCACACCGGCCAGGAACTCGAGACCATCAAGCGTGACACCGAGCGTGACAACTTCATGAGCGCCTCGCGCGCAGCCGAGTACGGCCTGATCGACTCGGTCTATGACAAGCGGCAACTGGCCTCCTGAACCGGGGGGTCAGAGCAGGTGGGCGTCGAAAGCGCCTACCTGCGGACTTGAAAAAGCCCGCAATTGCCTTCATCTTGTGTTGCAAGCCTACCGGATTGGATCGATCGAATGACTGACACCCGTAACGGCGAGGACAGCGGCAAATTGCTTTATTGCTCCTTCTGCGGCAAAAGCCAGCACGAAGTGCGCAAACTGATTGCCGGGCCCTCGGTATTTATCTGCGACGAGTGCGTCGACCTGTGCAACGACATCATCCGAGAGGAGGTGCAGGAAGCCCAGGCCGAGAGCAGCGCGCACAAATTGCCTTCGCCGAAAGAAATCAGCGGCATCCTTGACCAGTACGTCATTGGTCAGGAGCGCGCAAAGAAGGTGCTGGCCGTAGCGGTGTACAACCACTACAAGCGCCTGAACCAGCGTGACAAGAAGGGTGACGAAGTCGAACTGGGCAAGAGCAACATCCTGCTTATCGGGCCGACCGGCTCGGGCAAGACCCTGCTCGCCGAAACCCTGGCACGCCTGTTGAACGTACCGTTCACCATTGCTGACGCCACCACCCTGACCGAAGCCGGTTATGTGGGTGAGGACGTCGAGAACATCATCCAGAAGCTGTTGCAGAAGTGCGACTACGACGTGGAAAAGGCCCAGATGGGCATTGTCTACATCGACGAAATCGACAAGATTTCGCGCAAGTCCGACAACCCGTCCATTACCCGTGATGTTTCCGGTGAGGGCGTGCAGCAGGCGCTGCTGAAACTGATCGAGGGCACCGTGGCCTCGGTTCCGCCGCAGGGCGGCCGCAAGCACCCGCAACAGGAATTCCTGCAGGTTGATACCCGCAACATCCTGTTCATCTGCGGTGGTGCGTTCTCGGGCCTGGAAAAGGTCATCCAGAACCGTTCCACCAAAGGTGGCATCGGTTTTGGTGCCGAAGTGCGCAGCAAGGAAGAGGGCAAGAAGGTTGGCGAGTCCCTGCGTGAGGTCGAGCCGGACGATCTGGTCAAGTTTGGCCTGATTCCGGAATTCGTCGGCCGTCTGCCGGTACTGGCTACCCTTGACGAGCTGGATGAGGCTGCGTTGATGCAGATCCTCACCGAGCCGAAGAATGCCCTGACCAAGCAGTATGCCAAGCTGTTCGAGATGGAAAGCGTCGACCTCGAGTTCCGCAGCGATGCGCTCAAGGCCGTTGCACGCAAGGCCCTGGAGCGCAAGACTGGCGCTCGTGGCCTGCGCTCGATCCTCGAAGGCGTGCTGCTCGATACCATGTATGAGATTCCTTCGAAAAAGGATGTCAGCAAGGTGGTTATCGACGAGAGCGTCATCGAGGGCACCTCGCAGCCGCTGATGATCTACGAAAACAGCGAACCGCAAGCCAAGGCCGCGCCAGACGCCTGATTCAGGCAATGGCCGGTTCTCGGTTGCAAGCAAGAGGGGGCCTACGGGCCCCTTTCTGCTTTTCCTGTACAAGCGCTTGTAATTTCCCAAGCGTGCCCCCACATTAGGTCCAAGCATCATTTCCACCGGTTTCCGGCCATAAGGCCGCTGTAGAGGCGAAATCATGAAGACCACCCTCGACTTGCCTCTTTTGCCATTGCGCGATGTCGTTGTTTACCCGCACATGGTTATCCCGCTGTTCGTGGGGCGCGAAAAGTCCATCGAAGCCCTCGAGGCGGCGATGACGGGCGAAAAGCAGATCCTTCTGCTGGCCCAGAAGAATCCAGCCGACGACGATCCGGGCGAGGACGCCCTGTACCGCGTCGGTACCGTTGCCACCGTGCTGCAACTGCTGAAGCTGCCTGATGGCACCGTCAAGGTGCTGGTCGAAGGCGAGCAGCGTGGTGCGGTCGAGCGCTTCTCCGAAGTTGATGGGCACATCCGTGCCGAAGTCTCCCTGATCGACGAAACCGACACTGCCGAGCGCGAGTCGGAAGTGTTCGTGCGCACGCTGCTGTCGCAGTTCGAACAGTACGTTCAGCTGGGCAAGAAGGTGCCTGCCGAAGTGCTGTCTTCGCTGAACAGCATCGACGAGCCAGGGCGCCTGGTCGACACCATGGCCGCGCACATGGCCCTGAAGATCGAGCAGAAGCAGGAAATTCTTGAAATCGTCGACTTGACTACCCGTGTCGAGCACGTGCTGGCACTGCTGGATGCCGAAATCGACCTCCTGCAGGTCGAAAAGCGCATTCGCGGCCGGGTCAAGAAGCAGATGGAGCGCAGCCAGCGCGAGTACTACCTGAATGAGCAGATGAAGGCCATTCAGAAAGAACTTGGCGATGGTGATGAAGGCCACAATGAAGTCGAAGAGCTGAAAAAGCGCATCGAAGCCGCAGGTCTGCCTAAGGATGCCTTGACCAAGGCTCAGGCGGAGCTGAACAAGCTCAAGCAAATGTCTCCGATGTCGGCCGAAGCTACCGTGGTGCGCTCGTACCTCGACTGGTTGGTGCAGGTGCCGTGGAAGGCTCAGAGCAAGGTGCGTCTGGACCTGGCCAAGGCCGAGGAAATCCTCGATGCCGACCACTATGGCCTGGAAGAGGTCAAGGAACGCATCCTCGAGTACCTTGCCGTGCAGAAGCGCGTCAAGAAGATCCGCGGTCCGGTGCTGTGCCTGGTCGGGCCGCCCGGCGTCGGCAAGACCTCGCTGGCCGAGTCGATCGCTGCCGCCACCAACCGCAAGTTCGTGCGCATGGCCCTGGGTGGCGTGCGTGATGAGGCCGAGATCCGTGGCCACCGCCGTACCTACATCGGCTCCATGCCGGGTCGCCTGATCCAGAAGATGACCAAGGTGGGCGTGCGCAACCCGTTGTTCCTGCTCGACGAGATCGACAAGATGGGCAGCGACATGCGTGGTGACCCCGCTTCGGCACTGCTGGAAGTGCTCGACCCTGAACAGAACCACAACTTCAACGACCACTACCTGGAGGTCGACTACGACCTCTCGGACGTGATGTTCCTGTGCACCTCGAACTCGATGAACATCCCGCCGGCGCTGCTGGACCGGATGGAAGTCATCCGTCTGCCTGGCTACACCGAGGACGAAAAGATCAACATCGCGGTCAAGTACCTGGTGCCCAAGCAGGTCAAGGCCAACGGCTTGAAGAAGGAAGAGCTGGACGTCGACATCTCGGCGATTCGCGACATCATCCGCTACTACACCCGTGAAGCCGGTGTGCGGGGCCTGGAGCGGCAAATTGCCAAGGTCTGCCGCAAGGTGGTCAAGGAACATACCGGGCAGAAGCAGGTCAAGGTCAAGGTGGCCAGCGAGCAGCTGGAGCACCTGCTGGGCGTGCGCAAGTTCCGCTATGGCCTGGCCGAGCAGCAGGATCAGATCGGCCAGGTAACCGGCCTGGCCTGGACCCAGGTGGGCGGCGAGTTGCTGACCATCGAGGCCGTGGTCATCCCCGGCAAGGGCCAGTTGATCAAGACCGGCTCGCTGGGCGATGTCATGGTCGAGTCGATTACCGCCGCGCAGACCGTGGTACGCAGCCGCGCCCGCAGCCTGGGGATTGCCGCCGACTTCCACGAGAGGCATGACGTGCACATTCACATGCCTGAGGGCGCCACGCCGAAAGACGGCCCAAGTGCCGGTATCGGAATGTGCACCGCACTGGTGTCGGCGCTGACGCAGATTCCGGTACGTGCCGACGTGGCCATGACCGGCGAAATCACCTTGCGTGGCCAGGTATTGGCCATTGGCGGGCTGAAGGAAAAACTGCTGGCGGCACACCGTGGCGGGATCAAGACGGTGATCATTCCCGAGGAGAATGTTCGCGATCTCAAGGAGATTCCTGAAAATATCAAACAGGATCTTCAGATCAAACCGGTCAAATGGATTGACGAAGTCCTGCAAATTGCGCTGCAATACGCCCCGGAGCCCTTGCCAGATGTGGCTCCGGAGATTGTCGCGAAAGACGAGAAGCGCGACGGCGATGCTAAGGAAAGAATCAGCACGCATTAGTAGTTTTTGGCTGGGGGGCTTTCCTTGACAGTATTTTCGGCGCCTTGCTATAAAGCGGCACGTTATTGTCGCCATGCCTCCCAGCACACGTTTCATAAGCTTTTCATTACATACTTAGAAACAAACTCAATAGAGAAATAAGGGGACTTAGAGTGAACAAGTCGGAACTGATTGACGCTATCGCCGCATCTGCAGACATCCCGAAAGCTGTAGCCGGCCGTGCGCTGGACGCAGTCATCGAATCCGTCACCGGCGCCCTGAAGCAAGGTGACGATGTGGTACTGGTTGGCTTTGGTACCTTCTCGGTCAAGGAGCGCGCCGAGCGTACCGGCCGCAACCCGCAAACCGGCAAGGCAATCAAGATCGAAGCCGCCAAGGTTCCAGGTTTCAAGGCAGGCAAAGGCCTGAAAGACGCCGTCAACTAAGTCGTCTTTCAGCCGGACCCGGCCTGGCCTGGTCCGAGCACGGTGATGGCGGGGCGCAAACGTTCCCGCCTGACACGTTTGCTAAGAAAAGGCGCATCCTCGGATGCGCCTTTCTTTTATCAGGATTCTACCCACGCTCCGCGGTTGTCGACGCAGTGGTACAGCCGTTTCTGGGGGACGCATGCTGCAAAATATCAGGGACAATTCACAAGGTTGGATTGCCAAGACCATCATCGGCCTTATCGTCGTGTTGATGGCATTGACCGGTTTCGAAGCCATTTTCCAGGCCGCCACTCATAGCCAGGACGCCGCCAAGGTGAACGGCCAGACCATCAGCCAGAACGAGCTGAGCCAGGCGGCCGACATGCAGCGCCGTCAACTGATGCAACAGTTGGGCAAGGATTTCGACCCGGCGCTGTTGGATGACAAGTTGCTGCGAGAGGAGGCACTCAAGGGGCTGATCAGCCGCAAGCTGCTGCTGCAAGGTGCTGAGGATGCCAAGTTCGCATTCTCCGAGGCCGCGCTGGATCAGGTGATCTTGCAGACCCCTGAGTTCCAGGTGGACGGCAAGTTCAGCGCTGACCGTTTCGACCAGGTGATCCGCCAGATGGGCTACGGTCGCATGCAGTTCCGCGAGATGCTCGGCGAGGAAATGCTCATCGGCCAACTGCGCACCGGCCTGGCCGGCAGCAGCTTCGTCACCGATCAACAGGTCGATGCTTTTGCTCGCCTGGAGAAGCAGACCCGCGACTTCGCCTCCCTGACGTTCAAGGCCGACCCGGCCGCAGTCAAGGTCAGCGACGAAGAGGTCAAGGCGCACTACGACCAGCACGCCAAGGAGTTCATGTCGCCTGACCAGGTCGTGATCGACTACATCGAGCTGAAGAAGTCGGCGTTCTTCGATCAGGTCAAAGTGACCGACGAAGAGCTCAAGGCCCAGTACGAGAAGGAAATCGCCAACCTGGCCGAGCAGCGCCATGCCGCGCACATCCTCATCGAGGTCAACGACAAGGTCAGCGACGCCCAGGCCAAGGCCCGCGCCGAAGAGATCGAGCAGCGTCTGGCCAAGGGTGAGGACTTTGCCGCTTTGGCCAAAGAGTTCTCTCAGGACCCAGGCTCCGCCACCAGCGGTGGTGACCTCGGCTTTGCCGGCCCGGGCGTATACGACCCGGCCTTCGAAGAGGCGCTGTACCAGCTGCAGAATGGCCAGGTATCTGCTCCGGTGCGCACCGAGTTTGGCTACCATCTGATCAAGCTGCTGGGCGTCCAGGCGCCAGAAGTACCGAGCTTCGCCAGCCTGAAGGACAAACTGACCCGCGATCTGAAGATGCCGCTGGTCGAGCAGCGTTATGTCGACGCCAGCAAGCAACTGCAGGATGCTGCCTACGAGGCTTCCGACCTGGCCCAGCCGGCCCAGGACCTGAACCTCAAGGTGCACACCTCCGCGGCCTTCGGCCGTGAGGGCGGTGAAGGCATTACCGCCAACCGTGCGGTGGTGCAGGCGGCGTTCTCTGAAGAAGTGCTGGATGAGGGTGCCAATAGCACCGCCATCGAGCTCGACCCTGAGACCACCGTGGTGCTGCGTGTCAAGGAACACCGCAAACCAGAGCAACTGCCGCTGGACGCTGTGGCCAAGAACATCAGGGAGCACCTGGCCAAAGAGAAGGCGACTGCCGAACTCAAGGCCAAGGCGGACAAGCTGATTGCCGGCCTGCGTGACGGTTCCATCGCAGCAGGCAGCGTTCACGAAGGCCAAGGCTGGAAAGCCTATGAAGCAGTCACCCGTGGCGAGGACGGTATAGATCCGGCCGAACTGCAGGCACTGTTCCGTCTGGGCAAGCCGCAAGCCAAGGACAAGCCTGTGTATGGCAGTGTGGTGCTGCGTGACGGAAGCCTGGTGGTGTTGCAGCTCAAGGGTGTGAACGACGGCGCTACCGCCACCGACGAAGAGAAGCAGCAGATTCGCCGCTACCTCGCGTCCCGTGCTGGCCAGCAGGACTTTGCGGCTTACCGCAAGCAGCTGGAAGCCAATGCAGACATCACCCGTTACTAAGGTGTTCGTTGCATGAAGAAACAGGCCGCCTCGTGCGGCCTGTTTCGTTTTCGCCAGCCGCGAGCACGGTCATTGTCGAAGACCACACCGCCTTCAGGGGCGACGCCAACCAGGTGCTACCGCTTCACCCCTTCATAACTGTCCAGCGTATCGCGTGCAATCTCTCGCCCCAGGGCGATGAGCTCCGGCGCTTTGTAGAACTCGAAAAACCGGCACACCCGCTTGGGCACGTTGATCAGCACATCCGGTGGATAGCCGGCAATCTTGTACTGTGCCAACGAAGTCTGCATGACCTCGAAGCTCTGGTTGATCAAATCCAGCAGCGAGGCTGGCCCCACGTTGTCGATGATGAAAGAGCCGGTGGCCGACCTCGGCGCGCCCTCGCGCTCCGGGGCCGCTGCCGGTTGCTGGTTTTCCGGGTCGGCGCTGTCGGCAAGCCACGGGCTTGGCGGTGCCAACCCCTCGGCGACGATTTCCTTTTCGATGCGGATCAGCTCTTCCGCCGGTTTGCGCCGGAATGGCAAGCGTGAACCCAGCGAGCTCAACAAGGCGTCAAAGCGCATCTTGAATGCCGCCGGGCGCTCGATCACCGGCAACTGGTACTGCTTCTGGTTGGTGGCGTTGAGGTTGACCGCGATGATCAGGTCGCAATGGCTGGACACCACCGGCACGATTGGCAGCGGGTTGAGGATGCCACCGTCGACAAGCATGCGGTTGCCTTGCATCACTGGCGTGAACAGGCTGGGAATGGCCGCAGAGGCGCGCATGGCCTGATGCAGGCAACCCTCCTGGAACCAGATTTCCTGCTGGTTGGTAAGGTCGGCGGCCACTGCGGTGTAGGGTATGCGCAGTTGCTCGATGTTTATCTCGCCGACGATCTTGCGGATCTGCCCGAACACCTTGTCGCCGCGAATCGCACCGAGGCGAAAGCTGACGTCGACCAGGCGCAGCACATCCAGGTAGTCGAGGCTTTCGATCCAGTTGCGATACTCGTCCAGCTTGCCGGCGGCATAGATACCGCCAATCACCGCGCCCATGGAACACCCTGCGACGCAGGCTATGTCGTAGCCGCGGCGCTCGATTTCTTCGATCACGCCGATGTGTGCATACCCTCGGGCGCCGCCCGATCCCAGTACCAGTGCCACACGTTTGCTCATGAACATTCCCCGGCCAGTGCCATCATGGTCCTACAATGCACCCATCGCTGCCTGTGCTTCAATGTAGATCGTGCTGAGCTACTGTAATAAAACTGGCCAGGCAAAGCCGGCTGGGCATGGCACTTTCCAGCTGTCGGAGCGTCGAACAGCCACCGTTTTTCCATAGAGGTATTACTGATGAAAGCCTGGATCTGCCTTCCACTGATTGCCTTGGCCCTAGCTGGCTGCGCGGGCAAGACGGCCTACCGTGACAGCTGCGCGACCCAGCTGGATGCCGCCTGGAAGGAGCTGGACCTGGCCAAGGCCGAAGGCTTTGCCGGTGCTGTAAGTTATTCCAAGGCCTTGTCACTGCTGACCGGGGCCAAGACCCAGCAGCAGTTCGAAGGCTACGAAAGCTGTACCCGCAAAGCCGAAAAGGCGCGGTTCTACATTCGTGAATCTCGCGCCGGGCGCTGAACAGGGAGCATCGTATGTCTGCCATGCTCGACCATGTCGTTGCCCAGATACTGACCTTGCAGGTGCGCTTGCTGGCCTGTCGTGAACGCCTGGCTGCCAATACCGACAGCGAGGCCTTGCACGACTTGCGTATCACCTTGCGGCGCCTGCGCAGTCTGCTGAGGCCGCTGCGCGGGCTGCCGGGTGTGGAGCAACTGGAGGATGCTGCACGTTCGCTGGGTACCCTTACCACGCCGCTGCGTGATCGCGAGGTGCTGGCGGCTGAGCTGATCGGGCGCGGTCATGCGGCAGCCGGGCAGCGGCGTCTGGAGGGGCGTGACAGGACCTTCGCCAGTGTCGCTGCCAGCCCACAGCTGGCCAGGGTATTGGCGATTCTCGACGCCTTTCCATTGTTCCTGCGGGCGGCGGATCGGGAGGGGCTGGTCAAGTCGCTGTGCAAACGCATCGACAAGCGCCTGGTCAAGCAGTGGCGCAAGTTGCACAAAGCGTTGCAGGACCCGGCTCACGATCGCCACCGCCTGCGTTTGCTGATCAAGCGTGCGCGCTATGGCGATGAGGCCTACCCACAACTCGATCACGCAGGGAAGAAACTGCAACGTCTGTTGAAAAAGGCACAGGGCAACCTGGGGGATTGGCACGACCGCCTGCAATGGCTGCTGCAAGCCCGCGATCATGCCGACCTGCTCCCCTGCAAGGGTGGTTGGGAGCAGGAGCTGCATGAGGCGGAGCGCCAGTCAGATGTGACGCTGGACGCCCTGCAAGAGGCGCTGGCGCGGCGTTATCACGGAAAATGACCGATATGCGGGCTGATTGCCCGGCGTTTGCTGGCTAGGATGAGCGGACCTTTTTCTTTGCAGGCAGGAGCCGGCCAATGAATTTCAACCAACTCCTCGACGCCGTACGGGCCAACCCGGAATCCGTCAGCATTCCGCCCAGCTGGGCCCAGGGGCGCGCTGCCTTTGGCGGCCTGATGGCGGCCATGGTGTATGAAACCATGCGCCTTAGGCTCTGCGACAGCCGTCCGGTACGCTCATTGGCCATCAGCTTCGTGGCGCCAGCGGCTGCGGATGTGCCCATCCGCTTCGAAGTGGAGGTTTTGCGCGAAGGCAAGGCGGTTAGCACATTGTTGGGCCGCGCGGTTCAGGATGGCCAGGTGGTGACTTTGGTGCAGGGCAATTTCGGTGCGGGCCGCCCTTCGGTGGTCGAAGTGCCGGCGTTACCGGCCATTGAAATGCCTGCGCTCGAAGAGGCGGCCCCGGAGTTGCCCTATATCAAAGGCGTTACCCCGGAGTTCATGCGCCATGTGGCCCTGCGCTGGGCAGTAGGCGGGCTGCCGTTCAGTGGCAATCAGTCGCGCAAGATGGGCGGCTGGGTGCGTTTGCGGGATGTGGCTGACGAGCCGGTGAACGAGGCGCACTTGCTGGCGTTGGTGGATGCGTGGCCGCCCAGCCTTATGCCGTTTCTCAAGCAGCCCGCTGCGGGCAGTACGCTGACCTGGACCATCGAGTTCATCCAGCCAACGGCGAAGCTTTCGACCCAGGAATGGTGCCGGTACTGCGTGGAGACCGAGCATGCGCGGGATGGCTATGGTCATGCTGCCGCAGCGTTGTGGACGGCGCAGGGCGAGTTGTTGGCCTTGAGCCGGCAGACCGTCACCGTTTTCGCCTGATCCTTACCAGGCTGCTCACAAGCAGTGCTCCGGCAGCTGGCTCAGTGTCGATGCTTGTGCCGTTCGCGCCAGGCCCTCCACCAGGCCCCGCTCACCACAAAGCGCGGAAAGGTGATGAACTGCTCGGTCAGTAAGCGCTGCACGGCATCCTGGCGGTTGGCGAACGGCTCGGGCTGCTGGGCTTCAAGGCGGTGGCCTTGGCGCTGCAGGCCCAGCGCGGCGACCAGGGCAATCACACCCACCGCGATCTGGCCGAGGTCGAAACCGAACAGGCCGGATAGCACCAGTAGTGTCCCTAGAATGAACAACGGCACAGCAATGAGGTGCAGCACCAGGTTGGCCGGGTGGCGGTGATTATGGTGGTAGCCGCGCCATTGCCAGGCGGGAAGATTGGGCAGGCGTTTGCTCATGGGGATTTCCTCTCGGTCATGCCCAAAGCTTAGTGCGGCCCCCACGCGGGGGCCAATCGAAGCTGGCTATGGTGACTATAGCTTGAGCTGGCCAATGGCCTTGTTCAGTTCGCCGGCCAGGGTCGCCAGTTCGCTGCTGGTGGTCGCTGAACCGACCGTCTGCTGCACGGTCCGCTCGGTGACATCGCGGATGCTGACCACCGCGCGGTTCATTTCCTCGGCTACCTGGCTTTGCTGCTCGGCCGCTACAGCGATCTGGGTATTGCTTTCGCGCATCTGCGCCACGGCACCGGTGATTTCAGCCAGCGCCTCACCGGCTTCCTGTGCCTGACGCACACAGTCGTCGGCCTTGTACGAACTCTCCTGCATGAACTCCACCGCATCGCGGGTGCCCGACTGCAGGGCCGAAACCATGGTGGTGATCTCATCCGTGGAGGTTTGTACGCGTTTGGCCAGGTTGCGCACTTCATCGGCCACCACGGCAAAGCCACGGCCCAGGTCACCGGCGCGCGCGGCTTCGATGGCAGCGTTAAGCGCCAGCAAGTTGGTCTGTTCGGCAATACTGTGGATCACACTGACTACACCGTTGATCTTCTGGCTGTCCTCGGCTAGCTGTCGAATCATCTCGGCAGTTTGTTGCACGCCGCTGGAAAGCCCGGAAATCGAATCCTGCACTCGGCTGACCACCGCTTGACCGCTGCCGGCCAAGGTGTCGGCGGTTTGTGACAAATCGCGGGTGGCACCGGCGTGCTGGGCAATGTGGTGCACGGTCGCCGACATTTCGTTGATGGCAGTGGCGGCCTGGTCGGTTTCACTCTGCTGGCCGAGCATGCCATGGCGTACGTCGCTCATGCTGGCGGCCAGGCGTGCAGCGCCCGAGTCCAACTGTGCTGCGCTGTGGGCGACGGTGCTGACCACGCGGTGATAGGTGGACTGCATGGCGTTGAAGGCCCCAGCCATCTGGCCGACCTCGTCGCCACTGGCTAGCGGTACGCGGGCCGACAGGTCGCCGGTTTTTTCCACGTGCAGCATCACGTCCTTGAGGGTGTTGAGTTGGCTGAGCAGGAAGCGGATCAGCAGTTGGGAGGCGCCGAGCATGGCCAGCATCAGGATCAGCACACACACCGCGTAATTGCTGAAACGATCGAAGAAGACCTGGCGCAAACTGGGTGACTGGGCCAGCACAGCTAACTGCTGGTCGCCAATGCGCAGCACCTGTGCGCCACGCAGTGGGTTTTCGCCGAGGACCCAGGCGCTCGGCAGTGCTACCCAGCCTTGGGCGTTGCGCAGGGCATCGAGCGCCTCCCCGGCGTAGGTTGGCGTTTGCCCGGTTGACCAACTGATGACGTTGGCCGGGCGTGGCAGTGCTTGCCCGGCTGGCCAGGCGGCCAGCAACTGGGCTTGTGCGACCGCCTGGCTCTGAGCCGCCTCGGCACGTGCGCGTTGCTCCAGGTGCACGGCGTACAGCACCAGCAGCAAGGTAGTAACAAAGGCCACTGCGTTGACGGCCCAGAACTTGTACTTCAGGGAAACATTGCTAAGCCAGGCACCCATGGGCAGGTCTTCTCTGAGTTGAGCGGAAACAATATTGGCAAGGTGCCATCATTGTGCCCTCATCCTCCTAGACATGTGTTGATGCATATCAACTGTGTTCACCCGCCCCGCAGAAACACGCGAGACTCAGGGGAGCTGGAAGAAAGCCCGCGCCGTTGCCGTGGTATGCGCCGCCGTGTGCTCGGCTGATTCACCGCGATGCGAGGCCACCTCGCGCAGTACCTCCGGCAAGAACGCCGGCTCGTTGCGCCCGCTCTTGGGCTTGGGCCGCAAGCTGCGCGGCAGCAGGTAGGGCGCGTCGCTTTCCAGCATCAGCCGGCCTTGAGGAATGTTGCCCACCAGCGGGTGCAGGTGAGTGCCGCGGCGTTCGTCGCAGATCCAGCCGGTAATGCCGATGTGCAGGTCCAGGTCCAGGTAGGCGAACAGCGCCTCACGCTCACCGGTGAAGCAGTGCACCACTGCGCCGGTCAGGTGGTCGCGGTAGTCCTTGAGAATCGCCAGCAAGCGCTCGCTGGCATCGCGCTCGTGCAGGAACACCGGCAGACGCAGCTCCGCAGCCAGTGTCAGCTGGGCTTCCAAGGCTTTTTCCTGCAGCGGGCGAGGGGAAAAGTCGCGGTTGAAATCCAGGCCGCATTCGCCCACCGCGCGTACGCGCGGTTCACTCAGCAACCGTCGCAGCTGGCGCTCGCTGTCGGCATCCCAGGCCTTGGCATCGTGAGGGTGCACGCCGGCCGTGGCGAACAGGTGGGCGCCGCTTGCATCCAGTTGATGGCACAGTTCCAGGGCTTGTTCGCTGACCGCCAGGCTGGTGCCTGTCAGCAGCATTTGCGTAACGCCGGCCTCCAGCGCGCGCTCGACGATTGCGGCCTGTTGGTCGTGGAAACTGCTGTTGGTCAGGTTGACGCCGATATCGATCAGTTGCATGGTGCTATCTCGTGCCGCGGGGCGGCCAGCATAGCAAAAAGCGCGTTTTTCTGAAAAAACCAAGAACTTCATGCTGTTGCCGTGGTCATTTACCGTCGTTTATCACTTGGCGGTGCAACCCATGGATGCCGCTCACCGACCACGGACACGTTTTCGCATGCAGCGATGCTGGCTCATTTTTCTGCTGACGCTGGGGTTGATTTTTACCGGCCCCGTCCAGGCGCGCTCGCCGGGCCCACAGCAGCACATACCGCCTGCCAAGGTGCGTGACCTGCCGCAGATTCGCACCAGCAAAGTACTGCGAGTGCTGGTCAACCAGAGCCGCAACAGTTCCGGTGAGGTCAAGGGCGAGCCAGTCGGCATCGAGTATTATCGGCTGCGTGCCCTGGAGCATTTCCTCAATGCTCGTACTGCCGACGACCAGCAGATCCAGCTAAAGCTCATCCCGCGGGCCAAGGAACAGTTGCTGGGCGCCCTGGCCCGCGGCGAGGGTGACCTGGCCGCGCCAGGCGAGCTGCTTGACCCCACTACGGTGAGCGGTGTCCGCAGCAGTGCGCCGATACTCGACCAAGTGCCGCTGATGCTGGTCGGGCGCAAAGGCGAGCGAAGTTTCAGCAAGGTCGAACAGCTGTCAGGGCGTACCGTGGCGTTGACCAGCGCCAGTGCTGCCGGACCGCTGATCCAGCAGGTCAACCAGCAACTGGCACTGCGCAAGCGGCCGCCGATCAAAGTGGAGTGGGTCGATTCGACGCTGGCGGTGGAGGATGTGCTGGAGATGGTACAGGCAGGCATCTACCACCTGACCGTGGTCGAGCAGCCCATTGCCCGGCGTTGGGCCCGGGTTATGCCGCGCCTGCGCCTGGACAGCCGGGTGCGCCTGGGTGCGCCGCAAGCCATGCGCTGGTATGTAGGGCGTGATGCCCCGCAATTGTTGGTCGCAGTCGATCACTTTCTGCAAGGTTACCGCGCGCCAGATAACCAGGATGCGGCGTTCGAGCGCATCTACCGCCGGCAGTACCGGGTACACAACCCGTTGGCCAGCAAGGACCGCCAGCGTCTGGCATCGGTGCGGGCGGTGTTGCAGAAGCATGGCCAGGCGCAACAGATCGACTGGCTCAACCTGGCTGCATTGGCCTTCAAGGAGTCGACGCTCAACCCGGCTGCACGCGGTACTGGCGGTGCCCATGGCCTGATGCAGATTACCCCTTCGGCAGCCCAGCGGGTGGGGGTGAGCAACACTGCAACGGTAGATGGCAATGTCCTGGCCAGTGCCCGTTACCTGGCGCTTATCCGGCGCAAGTTTTTTGCCAGTGCCAAGATCAACGAGCGTGAGCGCATGGCCTTTGTGCTGGCAGCCTACAACCTCGGCCCCGAGCGGGTTCAGGCCATGCGCGCAGAGGCTCGACGGCGAGGTCTCAACGGTAACCAGTGGTTCTTCCAGACCGAACGCATCGCCATGGAGCAAGTGGGGATGGGGCCGGTCAATTTCGTCAATAGCATCAACAAGTACTATTTGGCCTTCAACCGCGAACGCGCGGCACTGGAGCGCGTGGCGAAGCGTTAAAATCGATTTTATCGATTGTTATGTTGGGTTTTTTGCGATTTTCATATCAGTGGAATTGATTATGATGGCGCCCATACCCACACAACTGCTTCACTTCAAGGACGCTTCGACATGAATAACACTACCCTCAACGCGCTGTTCTCTACACGTGCTGGCGCTGGCTTGAGCGTTATCCGCATCCTGGTCGGCATCATCTTCATGGCTCATGGTGCGCAAAAACTCTTCGGCCTGTTCGGTGGCTACGGCCTGGAAGGCACCGGCCAATGGATGGAAAGCATCGGCCTGGCGCCGGGTTATCTGATGGCCCTGCTGTCCGGCAGTGCCGAATTCTTCGGTGGCCTGGCCTTGGTGGTCGGCCTGCTGGCTCGCCCGGCGGCCCTGGCGCTGACGGTGACCTTGATAGTGGCGATCGTTTCGGTGCACATCGGCAACGGCCTGTTCATGTCCAACAACGGCTATGAGTTCGCCCTGGCGCTGTTGGCCGGCACCGTTGCAGTCATGATCGAAGGCGCTGGCCGCTTCTCGCTCGACCGCCTGATCGCCCGGTAATCAGCTGCACGCTGTGAGCTACGAGCCGCAGGCAAGCGCGGGCCAATACTCGGCTTGTTCTTGCTTGCGGCTTGTCGCTTGCAACTTGGGGCTCATCGCTCTAGCATACCGCCTGCGCCGATTTAAACAGCTACTTGCGGGGCGCAGGAAAGCCCCACCTCCGGGCCGTCCGAAATACCGCTAAAGCGCTGGTTCGGTGACGCCTCCCACCGCTGCCCAGCGGGATTCGCGAGGCGGAGAGAAGCTCCATGAGTTGCCCACGTACCAGTGTCTGTTTGAGCCCTTTGCCTGCCAACCAGGCGTCCCGCACACCGCGCATCCTGCTCGGCGGCCGGCATCAGCCCACCCTTTTGCGTCATCTTGAAGGCCTGTCACGGCGCAAGGGACAGGCGCGTGCCTTTCTGATCCAGTTCGCCGATAGCGGCTGTCATCTCGCGCAGTATGGCAATGACCGTTTCGACCTGGCTGTGATCCAGGCGCCGGCACCGGACGAAGCCGCCGAAGTCATCGGCCATCTCACCCGCATCGCGCGTCAAGGCCTGATTACCCGCCGCTGAGGAATGCGCTATTGAGCACCAATATCATCACCACAGAAGGCCATGAGGCGCTGAAGAAAGAGCTGGACCACCTGTGGCGGGTGTATCGTCCGGAAATCACCCAAAAGGTTGCCTGGGCGGCTTCGTTGGGTGACCGCAGCGAGAACGCGGACTACCAGTACAACAAGAAGCTGCTGCGCGAAATCGACCGCAGGGTGCGATACCTGCGCAAGCGGCTTGAAGATGTGAAAGTGGTGGCGTACTCGCCCGAGCAGGAAGGCAAAGTGTTTTTCGGTGCCTGGGTTGAGATCGAGAACGACGAGGGCGAGACCATGAAGTTTCGCATTGTCGGCTACGACGAGATCTACGGGCGCAACGATTACATCTCGATCGATTCGCCCATGGCCCGTGCCTTGCTGAAGAAGGAGGAGGGTGATGAGGTGGTGGTGCATACACCTACCGGTGAAGCGACCTGGTATGTGAGCAGCATCCGTTACGGCCAGGGCGTCTCGACGGACTGACCGGGCCCGTCTTGCGCCGATCGCCCAGCCCTCAGGGTTGCGCCTGCAGAAACGCTGCCAGCCAGGCCTCAAGCCTCGCGCAACACCGCCAGCGGGCTGGCATTCAACGCCCGCCGCGTTCCCAGCACCCCCGCACCCCCCACCAGCAGTGCCCCCGTCAGCGGTAACACCAGCAGCCACGGGTGCGGGCTCCACTGCAAGTCAAACGCATAGCGGTACAGCACCCAGGTAATCAGTTCGCAGCCCACGGCCGCCAATAGCCCGCTGGCCGCGCCCAGCAGGCCGAACTCGATACGTCGGGCTTTTACCAGCAAGGGCCGCGCCGCGCCCAGTGCGCGCAACAGTGCCCCTTGGCGAATGCGCTCGTCCAGCGTGGCCTGCAAGCCAGCGAACAACACTGCCAGCCCCGCGGCCAGCACGAACAGCAGCACATACTCCACCGCGAGGGTTACCTGGGCGAGAATGCTGCGCAGCTGGTCGAGCAAGGCATCCACCTGCAGGATGGTCACCGCCGGAAACGCCCGTGACAGCGCGACGACATCCAGGTCATGCCCCGGTGCCAGGTAGAAGCTGGTCAGGTAAGTGGTCGGCAGCCCCTGCAGCGTGCCAGGCTGGAAGATCATGTAGAAGTTCGGCTGGAAGCTGTCCCAATGCACGTTGCGCAGGCTGCTCACGCGGGCCTGGCGCTGCTGACCGCCAATATCGAACGTCAGCAGGTCGCCCATCTGCAGTTTCAGGCTGCTGGCCAGTTCCGCCTCCACCGAAACCCCGGGGATATCGTTGTCGGCTGGCAAGGCTTGCCACCAACTGCCTGCGGTCAGCACGTTGCCTTCGGGCAACTCGGCGGCCCAGGTCAGGCTGAGGTCGCGCTGCACGGCGCGCTCGCCTGCCGAGTCCTTGCTGACCACCTGCTGTACCGGTGTTTCGTTGATTTGCACCAGGCGCCCGGGCGTCACCGGGTACAGCGGCGCTGAAGCGGCATTGACCTGGCGCAGGTGTTGAATGAACGGCTCACGGTCATCTGGCAGGATGTTCAGGGCGAAGTGGTTGGGCGCATCCTTGGGTAGCTGTGCTTGCCAGGTATCGAGCAGCTCTGCGCGCAGCAGGGCGACCAAGGCCATGGCCAGCAGTATCAGGCCGAATGCCAGGGCTTGGCCTGCTGCCGCCATGGGGTGGCGCAATAGCTGGCCCAGCCCCAGGCGCCAGGTGAGTGGCGCGCCGGCCAGCAGCTGGCGCAGGCTGCGCAAACCGAGCAACAGCAGGCCGCCGAGCAGAAGCGCAGCGACCAGCCCGCCACCGAGCAGGGCGAAGGTGAGCAGCAGATCGAGGCTCAGGCGCCACATGATCAGGCCCAGGGCGAGCAGGGCGGCGCCGTACACCAGCCAACTGCTCGCAGGTATCGGCAGCAGGTCACGGCGCAGCACGCGCAGTGGCGGCACCTGGCCCAGCGCCGCAATCGGCGGCAGGGCAAAGCCAGCCAGTGCCACCAACCCGGTACCGATACCTGCCAGCGCAGGAACGATGCCGCCAGCGGGCACCACGCTCGGCAGCAAGCCGTGCAGCAGGCGGAACAGGCCCAGCTGAGCCAGCCAGCCGAGCAAGGCACCGGCCAGGGCAGCGACCAGGCCGAGCATGGCCAGTTGCAGGCAATACAGGCCCAATGCCTGGTGGCGCGACAGGCCCAGGCAGCGCAGCAGGGCACTGGCGTCCAGTCGGCGTGCAGCATAGCGACTGGCCGACAATGCCACGGCTACGCCTGCCAGCAATACAGCCACCAGGCTGGCCATGTTCAGGTAGCGTTCGGCTTTGCCCAGCGCGCCGCCGATCTGTTGGTTGCCATCGCGGGTGTCACGCAGGCGCTGGTTGGCGGCCAGGCCTTTTTCCACGGTGTGACGGTATTGCGCCAGTGCCTCGGCATCGCCGCGCCACAGGTCACGGTAGGTGACCCGGCTGCCCGGCTGGATCACGCCGGTGGCCTCCAGATCGGCCAGGTTCATCATCACGCGCGGGGTAAGGCTGTAGAAGTTGTTGGCGCGGTCCGGTTCGTAGGTAAGCACACGGCTCATGCGCAGGGTTTTCATGCCCACGTCGATGCTGTCGCCGATTGCCAGCCCCAGTGCTGCCAACAGGCGCGGTTCCACCCACACTTCGCCAGGGGCAGGGCCGCCGCCGGGTGTTTCTTCGGCATAAGGTGCCGGAGCGCTGCGTACTTGCCCGCGCAATGGGTAGGCGCCGTCGGCGGCCTTTACGCTGGACAGCTGGATGCCATTGTCGCCGCCGACCACGCTGGTGAACTCGACCACGCGTGCATGGCGCAAGCCCAGTGCCTTGCCGGCATCGAGCTGTTGCTCGCGGGCCGGTGCGCTGCCCTGCAGTACCAGATCGGCGCCCAGAAACTCGCTGGCGCGCAGCTGCATGGCGCCGTTGAGGCGGGCGCCGAAATAGCCGATGGCGGTGCTGGCAGCTACCGCCACCAACAGGGCAAAGAACAGCACGCGCACTTCACTGGCGCGAACATCGCGCAGCAACTGGCGCAGTGCCAGGCCACACAGGCGGGACAGCGGCATACGGCTCACCGGGCCTCCATCGGCGCCACAAGGCGGCCCGCGTCCAGGCGGATCTGGCGCCGGCAGCGGCGGGCCAGGCGTTCGTCATGGGTGACCAGCACCAAGGTAGTGCCGCGCTCCTTGTTCAGCTCGAACAACAAGTCGCTGATGCGTTCGCCGGTGTGGCTGTCGAGGTTGCCGGTGGGCTCATCGGCGAACAGCACCGCAGGCTGCGCGGCGAAGGCGCGGGCGATTGCCACGCGCTGCTGCTCGCCGCCCGACAGCTGCCGAGGTGTGTGGCTCAGGCGCTTGCCCAGGCCGACCCGCTCCAGCAAAGTGCGAGCCTGTTCGCGGGCATCGCGGCGGCCGTCCAGCTCCAGTGGCAGCATGACGTTTTCCAGTGCATTGAGGCTGTCGAGCAGCTGGAACGACTGGAACACGAAACCCACATGTTCGGCGCGCACACGGGCGCGTTGGTCTTCATCCAGTGGCCCCAGGTCGTGGCCGGCGAGCACGACATTGCCAGCGCTGGGGCGGTCGAGGCCGGCGAGCAAGCCGAGCAGGGTCGACTTGCCAGAGCCCGAGGCGCCGACGATGGCCAGGCTATCGCCTTGGGCCAGGTCGAGAGACAGTGCGTGGAGGATGGTAAGGTCACCTTCCGCGCTGGGGACCACTTTGCTAAGGTTCTGCGCAACGAGAATGCTGGGGCTCATGGAGAATCCGATGCGAGTGTGGTGGTTGAGTGCCGGTCTGGCCCTGTATTGCCTGGCCCAGAGCGCAGCGGCAGGAACACTGCTGGTTGTTGGCGATAGTATCAGCGCCGGTTTTGGCCTGGATAGCCGTCAGGGCTGGGTGTCTCTCTTGCAGGCCCGTCTCAGGGACGAAGGTTTTGACGACAAAGTGGTCAATGCTTCGATCAGTGGCGATACCAGCGCAGGTGGCCAGGCGCGGCTGCCGGCGCTGCTTGCAGCACATAAACCAAGCCTGGTGGTGCTGGAACTGGGCGGCAACGATGGCCTGCGCGGGCAGCCGCCTGCACAATTGCAACAAAATCTTGCCTCGATGATCGAGCGTTCGCGTCAGGCAGGGGCCAAGGTGCTGCTATTGGGCATGCGCCTGCCGCCCAATTATGGTGTGCGTTACACCACTGCCTTTGCCAAGGTGTATGAACAGCTGGCAGCGGACAAACAGGTTCCTTTGGTGCCGTTTTTCCTCGAAGGGGTAGGGGGCGTACCTGAACTGATGCAGGCTGATGGCATCCATCCGGCCCAGGGGGCTCAGCAGCGCCTGCTGGAAAATGCCTGGCCAGCGATAAAACCCTTGCTGTGAAGCTTTAAACGGGGGCGCCTTTCGGCTAATGTTGCGCCCCCCGTTTCGAGTGCTCCAAATGCCGCGCCCTGCCTGGTCCCTGTATGCCTATCAACTGATCGAGCCCGACGAGCAGCTCGACCTGTTCGCCTGCCAGGAAATCCGCGTCCACCTCGTGGCCCGCCAGCTTGAGCTGGGCGTGCCGGTCGACCGTACCTTGTGTGGCGGCCTGCTGCCAGCCCAGCCGCGTTGGTCGGGGGTGCCGCGATCGATTTACCGCGATGGCCGCCTGTGTGAGCTGTGCCGTGCCATCCTCGATGCCCAGCGACGCGGCATGCGCCCGGTGTGGCCTGAGCTGCATGGCAGCTGAACGACAAGCGCCTTTCATCATCTGAAACGCTTGCAGCGTGCCAATGCCTCCCGCTTGCATCGGCGCGGGTGTACAATCGATTCTCTTGACCCATCTTTCGAAGGATTTACCGGATGTTGCCGCGCTTTCCTGCCGTCACCCGTAGCCTGTCCCTGGCCGCCCTGTTGGTAGCGGGTCCCGCTGCTGCGCTGGAGCTGCCACTGCCACCGCCCGGTGAAGACATCGTCGGCCAGGTGCATGTGATCAAGGCAAAGTACGAGGACACGTTCGCCGATATCGGCACCGCAAACGACCTCGGCTACCTGGAAATGATTGCCGCCAACCCCGGCGTGGACCCTTGGCTGCCGGGCGCCGGCACCGAGATCATCCTGCCGACCCGTTTCGTTCTGCCGCCGGGGCCGCGCGAAGGCATCGTCATCAACCTGGCCGAGTACCGCATGTACTACTTCCCCAAGGGGGAGGGCGTGGTGTACACCTTCCCGCTGGGCATTGGTCGCGAGGGGTGGGGGTCGCCGATCGCCAACACCAAGATCACCGCCAAGACGCCCAACCCGACCTGGACGCCGCCCGCTTCGATTCGCAAAGAGCACGCTGAGGACGGTGACATCCTGCCGACGGTGGTGCCGGCTGGCCCGGACAACCCGCTGGGGCCGTTCAAGTTCACCTTGGGCGTACCGGGCTATCTGATCCATGGTTCGAACAAGAAGTTCGGCATTGGCATGCGCACCAGTCACGGTTGCTTCCGCATGCTTAACAACAACGTGCTTGAACTGTCGAAGATGGTGCCGGTGGGGACGCCAGTGCGCATCATCAACGAGCCTTACAAGTTCGGTATCAGCGCCGGCAAGGTCTATCTTGAGGCACACACGCCGCTGGATGACCAGGGTAACCCGTCAGTGGTCGACAAACACACCGCAGTTATCAATGCCTTGCTCAAGCGTGAAGACCTGGCCAATAACCTACGCATGAACTGGGACATGGTACGTGACGTGGTGGCTGCAGAAGATGGCATGCCGGTAGAAATTGCCGTGCCGGTGGAAAACCAAGGGGCCGCACCGATGGTGTCGAGCATTCCGCCCGAACTGCAGTAAGGTGATTTCGACACACCCAGGCCTGCCTTAGTGCAGGCCTTTTTGTACCTGCTGGCCGCGTTTGTCGGATTCAAAGGCAATAAAAAAGCCGACCCACAAGTGGGTCGGCTTCTTAACAATCCGTGAGGATTATTACTTGCGGCTGGCTTTGTCCAGCATACGCAGAGCGCGCTCGTTGGCTTCGTCAGCGGTCTGCTGAGCCTTCTGAGCGGCTGCCATTGCGTCGTCAGCCTTACGGTAGGCTTCGTCAGCACGAGCTTGAGCGCGAGCTGCTGCGTCTTCAGTCGCAGTCAGACGAGCTTCGGTTTCTTTGGATACGCTGCTGCAACCGGTAGCCAGAACTGCGGCCAGAGCCAGAGCAGAGAATTTCAGAACGTTGTTCATCGTGTTCCCCTTCAAGGACTTTCTATTAAATAGCCATCTCTCAGGAAAGAGAAACTGGCCGGCGTACATAGTACCCATTACTTGTAGTAAGTAAACTGACAGAGCGCAAGAACTGCAAAAAAAATGTTGCTTGACTCCGCGCCGACAAGATTTGCGACGTGTCTGTGAAAAAAATGTGCAGGGTTCGCAAGCGGTTGTGGTACAGGAACTTTTTTGTTGAACTAAGGGTGACTTTAACTGTCGATCAGCGTCTTAAGCCCTAGAACATCCGGTGGCTGTTGCGCGGGCTTGGGAAAGTCACCCGGGCGGCGTTTTGACCTTTTTTAAGCGCCACCACCTTGAGCAATCCCGCTCGCGGTGCCTACTATCTTGTGAGTGCCAGACGATCCGAACGATTACAATCGTCCAATGGTCGAAGCGGCAACAGGTGGCGTAGAGGATTCTGTGCCGGATAAACCACCATCGGTTAAGGTAAGGGTCTGCCGAGAAGACCTGCGAGGAGTAGTGATGAGCGAAGCGCTGACCATCCACCATGACCAGGCCGGTCATCAGTTCGAGACCAACGTGGACGGTCATCGTGCCTACCTGACGTACATGGATCTGGGCAAGCAGACGCTGGACATCTATCGCACTTTCGTGCCCAACGCCCTGCGCGGCCGTGGGATCGCTGCCGCCCTGACCGAGCGGGCGCTGGAGTACGCCGAGCAGATGGGCTACACGGTGATCCCGTCTTGCTCGTATGTGGAGCGTTACATGGAGCGCCAGCAGCGGCATTCGAGCAAGGCCTGAGCTGACGACAGGCACCCGACACAACAAAAAAACGCCGGGCAGTGCCCGGCGTTTTTTATTCCCGCAATGTTCAGCCGCGCTTACGCTGCGGCAGCACATCCTTGAGCTTGGCATGCATGCTGCGCAGGGTTTTCTCGGTCGCCGACCAGTCGATGCAGGCGTCCGTGATCGACACGCCATACTGCAACTCGTCCAGGTTTTTCGGAATGGACTGACAGCCCCAGTTCAGGTGGCTTTCGACCATCAGGCCGATGATCGACTGGTTGCCTTCGAGAATCTGGTTGGCGACGTTCTCCATCACCAGCGGTTGCAGGGCTGGGTCCTTGTTGGAGTTGGCATGGCTGCAGTCGACCATGATGTTGGCCTTGATCTTGGCCTTGGCCAGGTCCTGTTCGCACAGGGCGACGCTGACCGAGTCGTAGTTCGGCTTGCCATTGCCACCGCGCAGTACCACGTGGCCGTATGGGTTGCCCTTGGTGGTGACGATCGACACGCCGCCTTCCTGGTTGATGCCCAGGAAGCGGTGCGGCTTGGACACCGACTGCAGGGCATTGATGGCAACGGTCAGGCCGCCGTCGGTGCCGTTCTTGAAACCCACCGCCGAGGACAGGCCCGAGGCCATCTCGCGGTGTGTTTGCGATTCGGTGGTGCGGGCACCGATGGCCGACCAGCTGATCAGGTCTTGCAGGTACTGCGGGGAAATCGGGTCGAGCGCTTCGGTGGCAGTCGGCAAGCCCATTTCGGCCAGGTCCAGCAGCAGCTTGCGGCCGATGTGCAGGCCGTCCTGGATCTTGAACGAGTCATCCAGGTACGGATCGTTGATCAGGCCTTTCCAGCCGACGGTGGTGCGCGGCTTTTCGAAGTACACGCGCATGACCAGGTACAGCGTATCGGACACTTCTTCGGCCAGCACTTTCAGGCGCTCGGCGTATTCGTGGGCTGCCTTGATGTCGTGGATGGAGCAAGGGCCGACCACGACGAACAGGCGATGGTCCTTGCCGTCGAGAATATTGCGCACCACTTCACGGCCGGCAGTCACGGTCTGCAGGGCCTTGGCGCTGAGGGGGATTTCCTTCTTGAGCTGATCAGGGGTGATCAGGGTCTCGTTGGAGGCAACGTTCAAGTCATCGATCGGTAAATCAGCCATCGTGTTACTCGTCAGGTCACGGGTGCCGGCCGCCAACTATCCCCGTGCGGCCCAGCAGCAAGAATAATCGCAGCGGGGAGCCGAACCTTAGCGCGTTACAGATGGCACGACAATGGGCTGAACCCAGTCATTGTGGGGTTTTTACCTGAGCGAGGGGGTTGCGCGCGAATGGACTGCCCAGCGCTACGTAACCTGTGTAAAAAGAGTGCTGACCCTTTACCTGGAGATTGGCATGCATTCGCACCCCCCTCGCATCGGCATCATCGGCAGTGGCGCCATCGGCGGCTTTTATGGGTTGATGCTGGCCCGGGCCGGTTTCGATGTGCATTTTCTGTTGCGCAGCGAGTACCAGGCCGTTTGTGAACGCGGGCTGAGCCTGGACAGTGCCGTGCATGGCGCACTGCACATGCGGGTGCAGGCTTACGTCAGCGCCGCCGACATGCCGCCCTGTGACTGGCTTCTGATCGGGGCCAAGGCCACCAGCAACGAGCAGTTGGCACCGTTGATCGTCCAGGCTGCTGCGCCCGGCGCCAAGGTGGTGCTGTTGCAGAACGGCCTGGGTGTCGAGGAGCAGTTGCGTCCGACCTTGCGCAGCGACATGCACCTGCTCGGCGGTCTGTGCTTCATCTGCGTCAACCGCCAGGCGCCAGGTGTAATCCGCCACCAGGCGCTGGGGGCGGTCAACCTGGGGTATCACAGCGGGCCGGCCACCGATTGCGGTGTCGCGCTGGTGAATGAAGGCGCCGGGTTGTTCCGGGCTGCGGGGATCGACTCGCAGGCCATGCCGAACCTGGCCTTGGCGCGTTGGCAGAAGCTGGTGTGGAACGTGCCTTACAACGGGCTGTCGGTGCTGCTGGGGGCCAGCACTTCGCCACTGATGGCCGACAGCAATAGCCGCGAGCTGATACAGGCCTTGATGGCCGAGGTGGTGCAGGGGGCGGCAGCCTGTGGCCATGTACTGCCCGAGGGCTATGCCGAGCACTTGTTCCAGGTGACCGAGCGCATGCCCGACTACTGGCCGAGCATGTATCACGACCATGTCCACAAACGCCCGTTGGAGCTGGGGGCCATTTACGCCGAGCCGCTGGCACGCGCACGGGCGGCAGGCTGCAGCATGCCGCGCATTGAAATGCTGTACCAAGCGCTGAGTTTCATCGACAGCAGCGACCGGCCGGCCTGAGGGTGGCCGAGGCTTCGGCGGGGCCCTCCAGCCCACGGCGGCAGCGCGCCGGACGGCAAAGCGAGCGTCCGGCGCGCTGCTAAGCTGAAGCTTGCTCTGCCGCTGCGGCAGTCGAGGAGGTCGAATGATCCGCTCCATGCTGTACGCCACCGACCTCGGTGTCTACGCCCCTTTCGTGATGCAACACGCGCTGGCCCTGGCGCGCACGTTCGGTGCCGAGTTGTATGTGATCCACGCGGTCGAGCCGATGGGCCAGTTCGCCGAATCCCTCCTGCAAAGCTACCTCGATGAGCAGACGCTCGATCAATTGCACAGCCAGGGGGTGAATACAGTGATGGCGAACATAGAGCAGCGTGTGCTGGAAAACTTTCGCGACGAGTTGGGCGAAGAGGCTGACCTGGCAGTGATCAAGGCCGTGCGTGTGCGTCAGGGCGACCCGGCGCAGGTGATTCTCGACCAGGCTCAGCGGCTAAGCGTCGACCTGCTGATATTCGGTAGCCACAGTGCCGGTGCCGGGGTGGACGTACCGCTGGGGCGCACGGCGGTGCGGCTGCTGCAGCTGTCGCCGGTGCCGGTGTACATGGTGCCCTTGGCGCAGCATCTGGGGCGTAGGAAAACGTGAAGATAGGTGCAGTCCATTTCCGTGGGCATGTAACAAAATAGTTCTAGATTTATTTCCAGAACCACTAATATAGTTATATATCGTCGCTGCCTGCTGCCGCGGACTCATCGCTGAACCGAGGGAAACCTATGAAGCTTCAACAACTGCGCTACATCTGGGAAGTGGCGCACCATGACCTCAACGTCTCCGCGACGGCGCAGAGCCTGTATACCTCCCAGCCAGGTATCAGCAAGCAGATCCGCCTGCTCGAAGACGAATTGGGTGTTGAAGTCTTTGCCCGCAGCGGCAAGCATCTGACCCGCGTGACCCCGGCCGGTGAGCGCATCATCAATACCGCAGGCGAAATCCTGCGCAAGGTCGAGAGCATCAAGCAGATTGCCCAAGAGTTCTCCAACGAGAAGAAGGGCACGCTGTCCATCGCCACCACCCACACCCAGGCGCGCTACGCGTTGCCGCCGGTTATCAGCAGCTTTATCAAGCAGTATCCGGAGGTGTCCCTGCACATGCATCAGGGTTCGCCCATGCAGATTGCCGAGATGGCTGCGGACGGTACGGTCGATTTCGCCATCGCCACCGAGGCGCTGGAGCTGTTCGGCGATCTGATCATGATGCCGTGCTACAAGTGGAACCGTTGCGTTGTGGTGCCGCAGGGGCACCCGCTGGCCAAGCTGCCGAAACTGACCCTGGAAGCCGTCGCCGAGTACCCGATCGTCACCTACGTGTTCGGTTTCACCGGGCGCTCAAAGCTGGATGAGGCTTTCAATCACCGTGGCCTCACGCCAAAGGTGGTCTTCACCGCGGCTGACGCCGACGTGATCAAGACGTATGTGCGCCTGGGGCTGGGCGTGGGTATCGTTGCCGGCATGGCTGTGGACGCCAAGCTCGACAGTGACTTGGTGGCGCTGGATGCCAGTGAGCTGTTCGAAGCCAGCATCACCAAGATCGGCTTCCGTCGGGGTACCTTCCTGCGCGGCTTCATGTGCGACTTCATTGAGAAGTTTGCCCCGCACCTGACCCGTGAAGTGATGGCCAAGGCCATTCAGTGCCATAACAAGCAAGAGCTGGAAGCGTTGTTCGAAGGTGTCGAGCTGCCGGTTCACTGATTCGGGAGTGATGGGGCCGCTGTGGGAGCGGGCGGCTTTGGTCGCGATCACCGGCAAAGGCGGTGCCATGCACCGCGTCGCCTGCTTCGCGGGTAAACCCGCTCCTACAGACCGCCCGGGCTATCTCAAGCCTTGCTGATCAGGTTGCCCGCATGCAACCCGCATTCCTTCTGCGTCGACTCTTCCCACCACCAGCGCCCTTCACGCTCATGCTGGTTTGGCAGCACCGGGCGGGTGCATGGCTCGCAGCCAATGCTGATGAAGCCACGCTCGTGCAGGCTGTTGTACGGCAGCTCGAGCATGCGGATATAACCCCATACTTCTTCACTGCTCATCTGCGCCAGCGGGTTGAACTTGTACAGCGTGCGCTCAGGCGTGGAAAAGGCGCTGTCGATTTCCAGTGCTGCCACCTGGCTGCGGGTGCCCGGGCTTTGGTCGCGGCGCTGGCCGGTGGCCCAGGCGCTGACGGTGGCCAGCTTGCGTCGCAGCGGCTCGATCTTGCGAATGCCGCAGCACTCGCCATGGCCGTCCTTGTAGAAGCTGAACAGGCCCTTTTCCTTGACGAACGGGTCGAGCTTGGCGCGGTCCGGGCTGAGGATTTCGATCGGCAGGTTGTACTTTTCGCGTACCTGGTCGATGAACCGGTAGGTCTCCGGGTGCAGGCGCCCAGTGTCGAGGCTGAATACCTTTACCTGCTTGTTCAGCTTCCAGGCCATGTCGACCAGCACCACATCCTCGGCGCCGCTGAAGGAGATCCACAGGTCATCACCGAAGTGCTCGAAGGCAAGCTTGAGGATGTCCTGCGGGGACTTGTTGGCATAGGTCGCGGCCAGGGCGGCGACGTCGAAGGGTTGGCTCATCAGGCGGTTTCCATCTTGGCTGTGGCGCTGTGCGCTCGTAGTAGGGGGATGGTAACAAAAAAAACGTGGTCTAGATGGGCTCACAAGCCCTGCAGGGTCTGCATCAGCACCCGCACTTTGGCGATCGACTCTTCATACTCGGCCTGCCACTGCGAGTCGGCTACCACCGCGCCGCCGCCCCAGCAACTGACCTGTCCATCTTTGATCAGCAAGCTGCGAATGGCGATCGAACTGTCCATTTCGCCGCGTATATCCACATACAGCAGCGAGCCGCAGTACAGCGCGCGGCGCGCGGGTTCCAGTTCGTCGATGATCTGCATGGCGCGGATTTTCGGGGCGCCGGTAATCGAGCCGCCAGGGAAGCTGTCGCCGATCAGGTCCAGCGCATCTTTGTCGCTGGCCAGCTGGCCGGTGATGCTGCTGACCAGATGGTGCACGTTGGGGTAGCTCTCCAGGCTGAACAGTTCCGGTACCTTCACTGAGCCGATCTCACACGTGCGCCCCAGGTCGTTGCGCAGCAGGTCGACGATCATCAGGTTTTCCGAGCGGTCCTTCGGGCTGTGCAGCAGCTCTTGGGCATTACGCTGGTCTTCAGCCGGGTCGCTGGCGCGTGGGCGGGTGCCCTTGATCGGCCGGGTTTCCACCTGGCCCTGGCTGACGCGGATGAAGCGCTCGGGCGAAAAGCTCAGCAGGGTACTGCCGTCGGCCAGTTGCTGGTAGCCGGAGAAGGGTGTCGGGCAGGCCTGGCGCAGGGCCTGGTAGGCTCGCCATGGATCGCCTTGGCAGGGCGCGCGAAAGCGTTGGGTGAGGTTGATCTGGTAGCAGTCACCTGCCTGGATGTAGCGTTGTACCTGGTCGAACGCTGTTTTGTACTGCTCGGGCTCCAGGTCACCGACCATCGGTGCGAGCAGCCGGAAGTCGCCGATGGTGGTGGTGGTGTCCTGGAACAGCCTGATCAGGCGTTGGCGTTCGTCGTCTGCCAGGCTCGGGTGGAACACCAGCTGGCTGGTGCCGAGCAGATGATCGCTGACCAGTGCCCAGGCATACAGGCCCAGTTGTGCGTCTGGCAGGCCGAGGTCGTCCACGGCCAGGCTTGGCAGGTGTTCCAGGCGGCGGCCGAAGTCGTAGCTCAGGTAGCCGATCAGGCCCCCGGCAAAGGGCAGTTCTACACCGTTGGGCAAGTCGGCGTGGCCCAGTTGTGCCAGGCCAGCGCGCAGGCGCTGGAGGAAGACGCGGCCATCTTCATCGGGCTGCGCCTGCAGTTGTTGCAGCGGCCAGGCGCTGAGCAGGTCGAAACGCCCGCGTTCGGCGCCGGGGCGGGCGCTGTCGAGCAGGATCGCACCGGGGGCCCGGCGCAGGTGGGCGAAATAGGCGGCAGGGTCGGGTTGGTAGGGCAGGGGGTGTAGCGTGCAGGTCGGCATCAGTATGGACGGCGATGTAAAAGCGAGGAGGGCGATTGTAGACCTGTGCAGGAAAAGCGCCTAGCGCTGGGTACGACATTCAACATTGTGTTTGGCCCATACGCAGCACAAGGCAGTTCCTGCAGGTTGAGCGAAGCGCATGATTCAACTGCAGTGCTTGCAAGAGCAACCTTGTGCTGCGAATGGGCTGCAAAGCAGCCCCTGTATTTCAGCGGTTGGGCACATGCCCGAACAGACTCTGTGCTACCCGTACCCGCTGCTCGGCGTCTTCGGTCACACCCTCCTTGGCCAGTGCTTCGATGTGCGCCTCGATGGCATGGGTGCGCTGAGTCAGGCCGCAATCGTTGGCAATCTGGATGTTCAGCCCCGGGCGGGCGTTGAGCTCCAGAATCAGCGGGCCCTTGTCCTGGTCAAGCACCATGTCCACGCCGATATAGCCCAGGCCGCACAGTTCATAGCAGCCAGCGGCCAGCTTCATGAAGCCGTCCCAGTTCGGCAGTTGCACGCCGTCCACCGCGTTGGTGGTGTCAGGGTGCTTGCTGATGATGTTGTTCAGCCAGGTACCGCGCAGGGTCACGCCGGTGGCCAGGTCGACACCCACACCGATGGCGCCCTGGTGCAGGTTGGCCTTGCCGCCGGACTGGCGAGTCGGCAGGCGCAGCATGGCCATCACCGGGTAACCCATGAGCACGATGATGCGGATGTCCGGTACGCCTTCGTAACTGATGCTCTTGAATATCTGGTCCGGGGTCACGCGGTACTCGATCAGCGCGCGGTCGCGGTGCCCGCCGAGGGAGTACAGCCCGGTGAGGATGCTGGAAATCTGGTGCTCGATTTCCTCGTGGCTGATGATCTTGCCCGACACTGTGCGGTAGCGGTCCTCGAAGCGGTCGGCGATTACCAGGATGCCGTCACCGCCGGCGCCTTGCGCCGGCTTGATGACGAAATCGCTGCGACCGCCGATGATCTGGTCGAGCTTATCGATCTCTTTTTCGGTCTCGATGATGCCGTACATTTCCGGCACATGGATGCCGGCCGCCAGTGCGCGCTCCTTGGTGATGATCTTGTCGTCGACGATCGGGTACAGGCTGCGCTTGTTGTACTTCAGCACATAGTCCGCGTTACGTCGGTTGATCCCCATGATGCCCCGGGCCTCCAGGGCTTTCCACGTCTTGATCAGGCCAAACATCAGGAGTCAGCCTTTTTCAGGAAGGCTTTGAAGCGCACGAGTTCGGTCAGGCGGTAGCCGCGATAACGGCCCATCGCCAGCATGAAGCCCACCAGGATCAGCAGCACCGCCGGGAAGGTGAACACGAAGTACACCAGCTCCGGCACCATCATCAGCAGGTGTGCCAGGGAGGCGGCGAACAGGGTGCCGATGGCCACTTTCATGGCATGGCCGCCACCACGCTCCTCCCAGGTGATCGACAGGCGTTCGATGGTCATGGTCAGGATCACCATCGGGAACAGCGCTACAGACAGCCCGCGTTCAAGGCCCAGCTTGTGGCTGAACAGGCTGATGGCGGCAATCAGCACCACGACGAAGGTCAATACCACCGACAGGCGTGGCAGCATCTGCAGCTTGAGGTGTTCCAGATACGAGCGCAGCGACAGGCCCAGGGCCGTGATCACCGTGAACAGCACAATACCGAAGCCCAGCTGGGTTTCGCGGAACGCCAGGGCGATCAGCACCGGGGTGAATGTGCCCAGGGTCTGGATGCCGATCAGGTTGCGCAGCACCAGGATCACCAATACGCCGATCGGGATCATGACCATGATCATGAAGGTTTGCTGGGTTTGCAGCGGCAGACCGTACAGCGAGTATTCGAGGAAGTCGGCGTCGGTGTTCTCGTCGGTCAGCTTGGCCAGGCGGATGGCGTTCATCTCGCTGTTGTTCATGCTGAAGGTGACAGTGGCCTTCTTGCCGCCATCGACGGTGATCAGGTTATCGTCACCGGTCCACCACAGCAGGCGGTCGCTCGGCAGGCCTTGCTCACCGGTGTCCGGGTTGAAGTACAGCCAGTCGTCACCGTTGAAGCTGCGCAGCCACAGCTCCGGGGTTTGCGGGGTGTCGGCCAGCAGGCGGATGGTGTGCACCTTTTCCATCGGTACGTGGGCGATCGACAGCAGCAGGTCGATGACCTGGGCCTTCTTCATCGCCGAAGTGTCGCCAGCCAGCAGCAGCTTGACGTTGTCGTCGTTGAGGTTGTTGACCCGCTTGATGGTTTCGCTGACAAAGGTCTCGACGTCGGCCGAGTGCTGACGTATAGGGGCCATCAGGGCTTCAGCGGCGATCTTCTCTGGGCCCTCGACGGCCAGGCTGTCACGGAAGGTCGGGCCTTTGATCTTGGTCTTCTCGTTGCTGTAGCGCTTGGTCAGTACCAGGCGGTAGTAGAGGGTCTGGTTGCCACTGGCGCGACGTGCCGACCAGGTAACCTTGCGGTTGCCGTCGGCGCGGTTGATGCTGACCCCGTAGTTGTTGGAGATGAAGCTCTCGTTGAGGCTGACGTAGTCGCGGTTCAGCGGAGGCACGAACATCTGCACCTTGACCGGGTCCTTGCTGCTGGCCACGAACTCGACCTTGGCGTCGATGTTCCACAGGTCGTCGGTTTCATCCTCGGTCACCGGGATGCCGAGCACGAAGATCTGATAAGCCGTGACCGCCACGCCCAATAGCACCAGCACGGTGATCAGGACTTTCAGATGGAGGGTGAGAGAGCGCATCGGGATTACTCTGCTTTGGGAGCGTCGGTGGCACAGGCAGGTTTGCCGGCCGCATATTTAAGGCTTGGGTCAACCAGTGCGTCGAAGTGCTTGAGCGCCTCGGAACCGATCAGCAGCGGGAACTGGAAGGCGCTGCGGTCGGTGAGGTTGACTTCGATGGTGCGCCTGGTCTGGCCCATGCAGATTTCGAGTTCGATGACCGGGCGGGCCGTGTAGGCCTTGCCTGATTCGGCATCATAGTCGCCGGCCCGGCGCTTGATCTTGCTGACGCGTGCCAGTGGGCGTTCGATCGGGTGCGAATGGGCCGCATCGATGGCGAGGTAGAAGCGTACCCAGCTTTCGCCATTGCGCTTGAACCGCTTGATGTCGCGGGCGCTGAGCGAGGCGGTCTTGGCACCGGTGTCGAGCTTGGCGGCCACTTCCAGGTCCAGGTCGCCCAGATGTGCGTATTCGTTGAGACCATACACGGTCTTGCCCGCAGCCTGGCCAAGGGCCGGCAGCAGGGTGAGGCATAGCAGCAATAAAACGGGTGTAAGTCTCATATTCCTGGCGCGGTGCATTGCAAGGTTCTAGGCAAGGTTCAGGTCAAGGTGACTGGCAATTACTGCGCAAGCTTCCTCGTTGATCTGTCAACAGGCACGAATGCATGACAGACAGGCTATCCATACCCCATCGGAGGCGCGGCATTCTATCACGCCGACGTCTTGACGCCAGCGGTGCGCGATCTGACAGCGTTGTAGTGGTGATAGTTCGCGATTAGACGATTGTCGACAATGTTCATTTTGTCTTTGACTTGAAAGGCTCGTTTCGATAGTTTCTGGCGAAGAGATTTAAAAGGTGTCGACAATATGCAGGACCTTTCCACCCCCGGCCCGGTGCTGACAGACGAAACGGAAACCCTCTCCGAAAACGTCTTCCGACGCATCCAGGCGGCCATTGTCAAGGGTGATATCGCCCCCGGCAGCAAGATTTCCGAGCCGGAGTTGGCGCGCACCTATGGCATCAGCCGCGGGCCGCTACGTGAAGCTATCCACCGCCTTGAAGGCCAGCGCCTGCTGGTGCGCGTGCCGCATGTGGGCGCGCGGGTGGTATCGCTCAACCACGCCGAACTGATCGAGCTGTACGAAATTCGCGAGTCGCTGGAAGGCATGGCCTGCCGCCTGGCCGCCGAACGCATGAGCCAGGCCGACATCGACGAACTGCGCCGGGTGCTCGACACCCATGAGCGCGATGCCGCGTTCCAGGCCGGCCTGGGGTACTACCAGCAGGAAGGTGACTACGACTTCCATTACCGGATTATTCAGGGTAGCGGCAACCAGACCCTGGTCAAGATGCTCTGCGGCGAGCTGTACCAACTGGTGCGCATGTACCGTATCCAGTTCTCTGCCACCCCCAACCGGCCACGCCAGGCCTTTGCCGAGCACCATCGCATTCTTGATGCCATCGCCGACCGTGACGGCGAACTGGCCGAACTCCTGATGCGCCGCCACATCGGCGCGTCCAAGCGCAATATCGAGCGTCACTACCTGGACGCCCACAACAACAGCACACGAGGTGAGAAATGACAGTCAAGAGCACCCCCGGTCAGCGTTTCCGTGACGCCGTTGCCGCTGAACACCCGCTGCAGGTAGTTGGCGCCATCAACGCCAACCATGCCCTGCTGGCCAAGCGTGCCGGCTTCAAGGCCATCTACCTGTCAGGTGGCGGCGTGGCCGCTGGCTCCCTGGGCCTGCCAGACCTGGGCATCACTGGCCTGGACGACGTGCTCACCGACGTGCGTCGTATCACCGACGTGTGCGACCTGCCGCTGCTGGTGGATGTCGACACCGGCTTCGGCGCTTCGGCCTTCAACGTTGCCCGTACCGTGCGCTCGATGAGCAAGTTCGGCGCTGCCGCTATCCATATCGAGGACCAGGTTGGCGCCAAGCGTTGTGGCCACCGTCCCAACAAGGAAATTGTCAGCCAGCAGGAAATGGTCGACCGTATCAAAGCTGCCGTCGACGCCCGCAGCGATGACAGCTTCGTGATCATGGCGCGTACCGATGCGCTGGCCGTCGAAGGCCTGAACGCCGCCCTGGACCGTGCCGAGGCGTGTGTCGAAGCGGGCGCCGACATGATCTTCCCGGAAGCCATCACCGAACTGCAGATGTACAAGACTTTCGCTGATCGGGTGAAGGCACCGATCCTGGCCAACATCACCGAGTTCGGTGCCACGCCGCTGTACACAACCGAAGAGCTGGCCTCGGTCGACGTGTCGTTGGTGCTGTACCCGCTGTCGGCGTTCCGCGCCATGAACAAGGCGGCCGAGAACGTGTATGCCGCACTGCGTCGTGACGGCACGCAAAAGAACGTGATCGACACCATGCAGACTCGCATGGAGCTTTACGATGCCATTGGTTATCACGCCTTCGAGCAGAGCCTCGATGCACTGTTTGCCCAGAAGAAGGGCTAAGCGCTAGCGCCCGAATTAGCCAGAAAGCATCCATAACAAATTCAAGAAAGGAGAAACACCATGGCCGAAGCAAAAGTACTCAGTGGCGCAGGCCTGCGTGGCCAGGTGGCCGGCCAGACTGCACTGTCGACCGTGGGCCAGGCCGGTGCCGGGCTGACCTACCGTGGTTATGATGTGCGTGACCTGGCGGCCGGTGCCGAGTTCGAAGAAGTCGCCTACCTGCTGCTGTACGGCGAGCTGCCAACCCAGGCCGAACTGGCCGACTACAAGCGCAAGCTCAAGGGCCTGCGTGACCTGCCGCAAGCCTTGAAGGAAGTGCTTGAGCGCATCCCGCGCGATGCCCACCCGATGGACGTCATGCGCACCGGTTGCTCGGTACTGGGCACCCTCGAACCAGAACTGACCTTCGAAGCCCAGCGCGACAAGACCGACCGTCTGCTGGCGCTGTTCCCGGCCGTGATGTGCTACTGGTACCGCTTCACCCACCATGGTGTACGCATCGACTGCACCACTGATGAAGACACCTTGGGTGGCCACTTCCTGCACCTGCTGCACGGCAAGAAGCCGAGCGAGCTGCACGTCAAGGTCATGAACGTGTCGCTGATTCTCTACGCTGAACACGAATTCAACGCCTCGACCTTCACTGCCCGCGTCTGCGCCTCGACCCTGTCTGACCTGTACTCCTGCGTTACCGCAGCCATCGGCTCGCTGCGTGGCCCGCTGCACGGCGGTGCCAACGAGGCTGCGATGGAACTGATCGAACGCTTCCAGAGCCCGCAGGAAGCCACCGCCGAGCTGCTGCGCATGCTCGAGCGCAAAGACAAGATCATGGGCTTTGGCCATGCCATCTACAAAGAGTCCGACCCGCGCAACGAGGTGATCAAGGGCTGGTCGAAGCAGCTGGCTGACGAAGTGGGTGACAAGGTGCTGTACCCGGTGTCCGAAGCCATCGACAAGACCATGTGGGAGCAGAAGCGCCTGTTCCCCAACGCCGACTTCTACCATGCCTCGGCGTACCACTTCATGGGCATTCCGACCAAGCTGTTCACCCCGATCTTCGTCTGCTCGCGGCTGACCGGCTGGGCGGCGCACGTCTTCGAGCAGCGCGCCAACAACCGCATCATCCGCCCGAGCGCCGAGTATGTCGGCGTCGAACAGCGCCAGTTCGTGCCGATCGAGCAGCGCTGAATAGCTATAGAGAGGCAACCCGTTCCCCTTGTGGGAGCGGGTGTGCCCCCGAATGCGCCGGCCTTGCAACCACTGTGCACCTGCTGACGCATTCGCGGGCACGCCCGCTCCCACAGGTACGGTGAAACCTTCCGAACCCTGTGACCGAGCCTGATTCCATGATGAACACTGCATACCGCAAGCACCTGCCAGGCACCGACCTGGACTACTTCGATGCCCGCGCGGCGGTCGAGGCGATCAAGCCCGGCGCCTACGACGGCTTGCCATACACGTCCCGCGTGCTCGCCGAGAACCTGGTGCGCCGCTGCGATCCTGCTACGCTCGATGCCTCGCTGAGCCAACTGATCGAGCGCAAGCGCGACCTCGACTTCCCGTGGTTCCCGGCCCGCGTGGTGTGCCATGACATCCTTGGCCAGACTGCGCTGGTCGACCTTGCCGGCCTGCGTGACGCCATTGCCGACAAAGGCGGTGACCCGGCCCAGGTCAACCCGGTGGTGCCGGTGCAACTGATCGTCGACCACTCGCTGGCCGTCGAGTGCGGTGGTTTCGACCCGCAGGCCTTCGAAAAGAACCGCGCCATCGAAGACCGCCGCAACGAAGACCGCTTCCACTTCATCAACTGGACCAAGAAGGCGTTCAAGAACGTCGACGTGATCCAGCCGGGCAACGGCATCATGCACCAGATCAACCTGGAGAAGATGTCGCCGGTGGTCCACAGCGACCGCGGTGTCGCCTACCCGGACACCTGCGTCGGCACCGACAGCCACACGCCGCATGTCGATGCACTGGGTGTGATCGCCATCGGCGTAGGCGGCCTGGAAGCCGAAAACGTGATGCTCGGCCGCGCCTCCTGGATGCGCCTGCCGGAAATCGTCGGCGTCGAGCTGACTGGCAAACTGGCCCCGAACATCACCGCCACCGACCTGGTACTGGCCTTGACCGAATTCCTGCGCAAGCAGAAAGTGGTCGGCGCTTACCTGGAGTTTCATGGCGAGGGTGCCCGTGCCCTGACCTTGGGCGACCGCGCCACCATTTCCAACATGGCCCCGGAATACGGCGCCACGGCGGCGATGTTCGCCATCGACCAGCAGACCATCGACTACCTGCGCCTGACCGGCCGTGAAGAGCAGCAGGTCAAACTGGTGGAGACCTACGCCAAGGCCACCGGCCTGTGGGCTGACAGCCTGGGCGGCGCCGTCTACGAGCGCACCCTGAGCTTCGACCTGTCGAGCGTGGTACGCAACATGGCCGGCCCGTCCAACCCGCATGCCCGCGTCGCCACCAGCGACCTGGCGGCCAAAGGCATCGCCGGCAGCTGGGAAGAAGTGCCGGGGCAGATGCCGGACGGCGCGGTGATCATCGCTGCCATCACCAGTTGCACCAACACCAGCAACCCACGCAACGTGATTGCCGCAGGCCTGATTGCGCGCAATGCCAACAAGCTGGGCCTGACCCGCAAACCGTGGGTCAAGTCGTCGTTGGCACCCGGCTCCAAGGCGGTGCAGCTGTACCTGGAGGAGGCAGGGCTGGAGAAGGAGCTGGAGCAGCTTGGCTTTGGCATCGTCGCCTTCGCCTGCACCACCTGCAACGGTATGTCCGGCGCCCTGGACCCGGTGATCCAGCAAGAAATCATCGACCGCGACCTGTACGCCACTGCCGTGTTGTCGGGTAACCGCAACTTCGACGGGCGTATCCACCCGTACGCCAAGCAGGCCTTCCTGGCTTCGCCACCGCTGGTGGTCGCCTACGCCATAGCCGGTACCATCCGCTTCGACATCGAGAAGGATGTACTGGGGGTGGTCGACGGCAAGGAAATCCGCCTCAAGGACATCTGGCCCAGCGACGAAGAGATCGATGCGGTGGTGCGTGCTGCGGTCAAGCCGGAGCAGTTCCGCAAGGTCTACATCCCGATGTTCGCCATCGAGGAAGACCGCGGGCCGAAAGTTGCGCCGCTGTATGATTGGCGCCCGATGAGCACCTACATCCGCCGCCCTCCCTACTGGGAAGGGGCCCTGGCCGGCGAGCGCACCCTGCGCGGCATGCGCCCGCTGGCGGTGCTGCCGGACAACATCACCACCGACCACCTGTCGCCGTCCAACGCGATCATGCTCGACAGCGCCGCCGGTGAATACCTGGCGAAAATGGGCCTGCCGGAAGAAGACTTCAACTCCTACGCTACCCACCGTGGCGACCACCTGACCGCCCAGCGCGCCACCTTCGCCAACCCCAAACTGTTCAACGAAATGGTGCGCAACGACGATGGCAGCGTGAAGCAGGGCTCGCTGGCGCGTATCGAGCCGGAAGGCAAGGTTACCCGCATGTGGGAGGCGATCGAGACCTACATGCAGCGCAAGCAGCCGCTGATCATCGTTGCGGGTGCCGACTACGGCCAGGGTTCGTCGCGCGACTGGGCGGCCAAGGGCGTGCGCCTGGCGGGTGTCGAGGCGATCGTGGCCGAAGGCTTCGAGCGTATTCACCGCACCAACCTGGTAGGCATGGGCGTGCTGCCGCTGGAGTTCAAGCCGGGCACCGACCGCAAGACCCTGGGCCTGGATGGCAGCGAAACCTATGACGTGCTGGGTGCGCGTACGCCACGGGCGACCCTGACCCTGGTGGTTACCCGTGCCAATGGCGAGCGCCTGGAGGTACCGGTGACCTGCCGCCTGGACACCGCCGAGGAAGTGTCGATCTACGAAGCGGGCGGGGTGCTGCAGCGCTTTGCCCAGGACTTCCTCGAAGCGACCGCCTGAGCATGAATCGGGGGCCGCAAAGCGGCCCCAGGGTATTTCACCGGACTATCAGGATGCCCAAGAAAATGGCACATGTACCCCAGATCAAAATCCCCGCCACGTACATCCGCGGCGGCACCAGCAAAGGCGTGTTCTTCCGCCTGCAAGACCTGCCCGAGCAGGCGCAAATTCCAGGCCCCGCTCGCGACGCACTGCTGCTGCGGGTAATCGGCAGCCCCGACCCTTACGGCAAGCAGATCGACGGCATGGGCGGCGCCACGTCCAGTACCAGCAAGACCGTCATCCTGTCGCAAAGCATCAAGCCCGAACACGATGTCGACTACCTGTTTGGCCAGGTCAGCATCGACAAGGCCTTCGTCGACTGGAGTGGCAACTGCGGCAACCTGTCCGCTGCGGTCGGTTCGTTTGCCATCAGCAGTGGGCTGGTCGACCCGGCGCGTATTCCGCGCAACGGTATCGCCACCGTGCGTATCTGGCAGGCAAATATCGGCAAGACCATCATCGCCCACGTCCCGATCACTGAAGGTGAAGTGCAGGAAACCGGCGACTTCGAGCTGGACGGGGTCACCTTCCCGGCGGCCGAGGTGCAGCTGGAGTTTCTTGACCCTGCAGCCGATGAAGACGGCGGTGGCGGTGCCATGTTCCCCACTGGCAAGCTGGTCGATGACCTGGAAGTGCCGGGGATCGGTACGTTCAAGGCGACCATGATCAATGCCGGTATCCCGACCATTTTTGTCAATGCTGCCGATATCGGCTACACCGGTACCGAACTGCAGGACGCCATCAACGGCGATCCGCAGGCGCTGCTGCGCTTCGAGACCATTCGCGCCTACGGCGCTGTGCGCATGGGGCTTATCGACAACGTCGATCAGGCTGCCGGGCGTCAGCACACGCCGAAAGTGGCGTTCGTCGCGCCGCCGAGCACCTACACTGCGTCCAGTGGCAAGGCGGTGCAGGCGGGCGACATCGATCTGCTGGTGCGGGCGTTGTCGATGGGTAAGCTGCACCATGCCATGATGGGAACGGCGGCGGTGGCAATCGGCACCGCAGCGGCCATTCCGGGTACGCTGGTCAACCTTGCTGCTGGTGGGGGTGAGCGCAGTGCCGTACGGTTCGGCCACCCCTCGGGCACCTTGCGGGTTGGGGCCCAGGCGCGCCAGGTGGAGGGTGAGTGGACGGTAACCAAGGCAATCATGAGCCGTAGTGCTCGCGTGCTGATGGAGGGCTGGGTTCGCGTGCCTGGCGATAGCTTCTAACGCACCACTGGCGCTCGGCTTTAGTTCGTTGGGGCCGCTGTGCGGCCCTTCGCGGGCTTGCCCGCTCCCACAGGGTAACCACTGGTTCTGAATGCTGTGGTCAATCTGTGGGAGCGGGCAAGCCCGCGAAGGGCTGCACAGCAACCCCGGCAATTCTGAAGGGAGCTGGATATGAGCGCCAACGTAGACCTCAATGACCGCCCGGACTACGACCGGGTGCTACAAACCCTGGCCGATTACGCCATCGGCTACCGGGTCGAATCCCTCGAGGCCCTGGACACCGCGCGCAACTGCCTGATGGACACCCTCGGTTGCGGCCTTCTCGCCTTGCGCTTCCCTGAGTGCACCAAGCTCCTTGGTCCTCAGGTGGAAGGCACGCTGGTCCCGAATGGTGCTCGCGTCCCCGGCACCTCCTATCGCCTCGACCCGGTCAAGGCTGCCTGGGACATTGGCTGCACGGTGCGCTGGCTGGACTACAACGACACCTGGCTGGCCGCCGAATGGGCTCATCCCTCGGACAACCTTGGCGGCATCCTGGCAGTGGCTGACCACCTGTCACAGAAACGGGTTGCCGCGGGTGAACAGCCACTGCTGATGCGTGATGTGCTGGAGGCCATGGTCATGGCGCATGAGATCCAGGGCGTGCTGGCGCTGGAAAACGCCTTCAACCGCGTCGGCCTCGATCACGTGATTCTGGTGAAGGTCGCCTCGACCGCCGTGTGTGCCAGGCTGATGGGGGCCAATCGTGAGCAGATGCTCTCGGCCTTGTCCCACGCCTTCGTCGACGGCCAGGCCCTTCGAACCTATCGCCACGCGCCCAACGCCGGTTCGCGCAAGTCCTGGGCTGCGGGTGATGCCTCCAGCCGAGGTGTGCGCCTGGCCGACATCGCCTTGCGCGGGGAGATGGGCGTACCGGGCGTGCTCACGGCGACGCAGTGGGGGTTCTACGATGTTTCGTTCAGCCACACCAACAAAGACCTGGCGCTCAAGCCCGCCGGGCAGTACGAGCTGCGCCTGCCCCAGGCGTTGGGCAGCTATGTGATGGAAAACGTGCTGTTCAAGGTCAGTTTCCCTGCCGAGTTCCACGCCCAGACCGCCTGTGAGGCAGCAGTGATTCTGCATCCACTTGTGCGTAACCGCCTGCATGAAGTCGACCGCATCGTCATCACCACCCAGGAGTCGGCGATCCGCATCATTTCCAAGAGCGGCCCGCTGGCCAATGCCGCCGACCGTGACCACTGTCTGCAGTACATGGTGGCCGTGCCGCTGATCTTTGGCCATTTGGTGGCCGAGCATTATGAGGACGCCTTCCATGCCAACCACCCCAGTATCGACCGCCTGCGCGAGAAGATGGAGGTGGTGGAAGACCCGCGCTTCAGTCGCGAGTACCTGGAGCCGGACAAGCGTTCGATCGCCAACGCGCTGCAGGTGTTCTTCAAGGATGGCAGCAGCACCGAGCAAGTGGTGGTGGAATACCCGATCGGGCATCGTCGGCGGCGGGGAGAGGGGATACCGTTGCTGGAGGCCAAGTTCAGGGCCAACCTGGCGACCCGCTTTGCCCGGCAGCGGTGCCAGCAGGTTTTCGAACTGTGCAAGGACCAGCAGAAGCTGGAAGGCACGGCTGTGCACAGGTTCGTGGACTTGTTTGTGATATGAGGTGGCCTGTGCCGGCCGCTTCGCGGCTAAAGCCGCTCCTACAAGGGCATGCGCAGGTCTCGAACACCGTGGGGGCCCTGTAAGAGCGGCTTTAGCCGCGAAGCGGCCGGCACAGGCCAAAACAACAAAGCCCCGGCATCGCTGCCGGGGCTTTGTTTACAACGTGTAACTCAGCTTACGCCTGAACCACCGGGATCTTGGCGTTGGCTGCCGCTTCGCGGAACTCGGCGATCTGGTCGAAGCTCAGGTAGCGGTAAACGTCGGCAGCCATGCTGTCGATGTCTTTCGCGTACTGCATGTACTCTTCGACGGTCGGCAGTTTGCCGATGATCGAAGCGACAGCGGCCAGCTCGGCCGATGCCAGGTACACGTTGGTTGCGTCGCCCAGACGGTTCGGGAAGTTACGGGTCGAGGTGGAGACCACGGTCGAACCGGTCTGCACACGAGCCTGGTTGCCCATGCACAGCGAGCAGCCTGGCATTTCCATGCGTGCACCGGCCTTGCCGTAGATGCCGTAGTAGCCTTCTTCGGTCAGCTGGTGAGCGTCCATCTTGGTTGGCGGAGCCAGCCACAGACGGGTCGGAATGCCACCCTTGACCTTCTCCAGCAGCTTGCCGGCAGCGCGGAAGTGACCGATGTTGGTCATGCACGAACCGATGAACACTTCGTCGATCTTCTCGCCTTGTACCGAGGACAGCAGACGGGCATCGTCTGGGTCGTTCGGCGCGCAGAGCACAGGCTCTTTGACGTCGGCCAGGTCGATTTCGATGATTTCGGCGTATTCGGCATCGGCGTCGGCCGACAGCAGTTCAGGCTTGGCCAGCCAGGCTTCCATGGCCTGGGCGCGGCGCTCCAGGGTGCGGGCATCGCCGTAGCCTTCGCCGATCATCCAGCGCAGCAGGGTGATGTTGGACTGCAGGTACTCGGCGATGGCCTTTTCCGGCAGCTTGATGGTGCAACCGGCAGCGGAACGCTCGGCCGAGGCGTCGGACAGCTCAAAGGCTTGCTCGACGGTCAGTTCGTCCAGGCCTTCGATTTCCAGGATGCGGCCGGAGAAGGCGTTTTTCTTGCCTTTCTTCTCGACGGTCAGCAGGCCCTTCTGGATGGCGTAGTAAGGGATGGCATGAACCAGGTCACGCAGGGTGATGCCTGGCTGCAGTTTGCCCTTGAAGCGCACCAGGATCGATTCTGGCATGTCCAGTGGCATGACGCCGGTGGCGGCAGCGAAGGCCACCAGGCCGGAACCGGCCGGGAACGAGATGCCGATCGGGAAGCGGGTGTGCGAGTCGCCGCCGGTACCTACGGTGTCAGGCATCAGCATGCGGTTCAGCCAGCTGTGGATGATGCCGTCGCCTGGGCGCAGCGACACGCCGCCACGGGTGCGGATGAAGTCTGGCAGGGTGTGGTGGGTGGTGACGTCGATCGGCTTCGGATAGGCCGCGGTGTGGCAGAACGACTGCATGACCAGGTCAGCAGAGAAGCCCAGGCATGCCAGGTCTTTCAGCTCGTCGCGCGTCATCGGGCCCGTGGTGTCCTGGGAGCCGACGGTGGTCATTTTTGGCTCGCAGTAGGCGCCTGGGCGCACGCCCTGGCCTTCTGGCAGGCCACAGGCACGGCCGACCATTTTCTGCGCCAGGGTGAAGCCCTTGCCGGAATCGGCAGGCTGCTCTGGTTTCTTGAACAGGTCGGAAGCACCCAGGCCTAGCTCGGCGCGGGCTTTTTCGGTCAGGCCGCGGCCGACGATCAGCGGGATACGGCCGCCAGCGCGGACTTCATCCAGCAGCACTTCGGTTTTCAGCTCGAAGGTGGTGACCAGCTCGTCGCTGTCGTGACGGCGTACTTCACCTTTGTATGGGTAAACGTCGATGACGTCGCCCATGCCCAGGTTGGTGCAGTCGAATTCGATCGGCAGGGCGCCGGCGTCTTCCATGGTGTTGTAGAAGATCGGGGCGATCTTGGTGCCGAAGCAGAAGCCACCGGCACGCTTGTTCGGCACGTACGGGATGTCGTCGCCGAAGAACCACAGTACCGAGTTGGTAGCGGATTTACGCGAGGAACCGGTACCGACCACGTCGCCGACATAGGCAACCGGGAAGCCCTTGGCCTTGACGGCTTCGATCTGGGCCAGCGGGCCGACCGAACCAGGCTGCTGCGGCTCGATGCCGTCGCGGGCCATTTTCAGCATGGCCAGGGCGTGCAGCGGAATGTCAGGGCGCGACCAGGCGTCCGGGGCAGGCGACAGGTCGTCGGTGTTGGTTTCGCCAGGCACCTTGAACACGGTCAGGGTGTACTTCTCGGCGATGGCCGGGCGCGAGGTGAACCACTCGCCGGCAGCCCAGGATTCCAGGACGGCCTTGGCGTGCTTGTTGCCGGCCTTGGCTTTTTCGGCCACGTCGTGGAAGGCATCGAACATCAGCAGGGTGTGCTTGAGCTGTTCGGCCGCGACGGCGCCCAGTTCGGCGTCATCCAGCAGTGCGACCAGCGTTTCGATGTTGTAGCCGCCCTGCATGGTGCCCAGCAGTTCGGTGGCGTGCTTGCGGTCGATCAGTGGCGACTTGGTTTCGCCCTTGGCAACGGCGGAGAGGAAAGCGGCCTTGACGTAGGCAGCTTCGTCGACCCCTGGCGGTACGCGGTTGGTGATCAGGTCTACGAGGAAGGCTTCTTCGCCGGCCGGCGGGTTTTTCAGCAGCTCGACCAGGCCTGCAGTTTGTTCGGCGTTCAGCGGCTGGGGAACGATACCCAGGGCGGCGCGCTCTTCGATGTGTTTGCGGTAGGCTTCAAGCACAGTTATTTCCCTCATCAGTGGTCCCTAAAGGGGGTCCGGGACGCTTATCCAGCATTCAATGCACCCATGCGCTGCCGCGGCTTTGTGGGCCGCCCAACCAGGGTCGCAAGGAATCCTTACAGAAGCTGCTTTCAAAGTTTTACGCCTGCAGAACGGGGACTGATGAGGGCTGGCGCGGGCATGCGAGGGATGCATGGCCCGGGCCAACGCCGTTCTACCGGATCAACTGTGCTCGTGACGCTTTGAAAACAGCTTCCAACGGACATTGTTGCCTTTGAAAAGGCCGGGTGATTCTACGGTAAAAAAAGCCTGAAGGTAAGGCGGTGTTCGTGACTTTAACGAGTGACCCTGGTTAGACAAAGGGCTAACATGGGCCTGTGTTCCATCGCCAAGCTGTTGTTTTTCATGTCCAACAAGTCCATCAAAACCCCTTGCGTCGGCCTGTGCTCCACGGTGTACGGAGACACGGTGTGCCGTGGCTGCAAGCGTTTTCACCATGAAGTGATCAACTGGAACGGCTACGACGACACGCAGAAGCGTGCCGTGTGGTTGCGCCTTGAGCAGCTGCTGGTGCAGGTGATGATGGCCAAGCTTGAGGTGTTCGACAAAGGCCTGCTGCGCCAGCAACTGGAGCAGCGCTCCATCCGCTTTGTCGAGCAGCAGTCGGCGTATTGCTGGGCTTACCAGCTGATTGCCCGCGGGGCGCGGATGATCCGTGATCTGGAGGCCTATGGCATGGCGTTGCTGCCGGAGTTCCGTAACTGGGAACTGCCCCAATTGCGCGATGCGATCGATCGCGAGTTCTTCCTGCTTTCAGAGGCGCACTACCAGCGCTACATCGCCCCCAGCTTCCTGCGCGATGCCATGGGCAGCGCGCAGGGCCAGTGAGCCGGGCGAATCAGTCGCCGGTGTATTCGCAACCGCTGGTGCAGGTTTCGTGGATGCGCACCTTGGACAGCTCCGGCATCAGCGGCTTGACCTGGTCCCAGATCCACTTGGCGATCACTTCGCTGGTGGGGTTCTCCAGGCCGGGGATGTCGTTCAGGTAGTTGTGGTCCAGCTGATCATAGATCGGCTTGAAGATCGCCTTGACCTCGGCGAAGTCGCGGATCCAGCCCGTGTGTGGGTCGAGCGGGCCGGTCAGGTGCAGGCCGACCTTGAACGAGTGGCCATGCAAACGGCCGCATTTGTGCCCTTCAGGGACGTGGGGCAGGCGGTGGGCCGATTCGAATGTGAATTCCTTGAAAATTTCCACGCTGTCATAACTCTGTGTGAATCAATAATGCGCGCAGTCTACCAGCATGGCCGCTACAAGGCTTGCAGGCGTTCATGCAGCCGCCCGGTGGCGGTCAGTTCCAGCAGTTCATCACCCAGGCGCTGGCTTTCGGCAATGGCCTTGTACCAATAGCGCTTGCGCCCTGGCGCATCGCCCATGAAGCGCTTGAAGTCGTTGCGGTCGGGCAGTTTGCCGTAGGGCAGGGCGGCCAGGTATTGCGGCGAAGGCGTCATCAGCAGCACGTTTTGCAGGCGGGTGGCATCGCCCTTGCGCCAGGGCAGGGCCTTGTCGAACCAGCCGGGTACGACCTTGTCGGTGAAGTGCGGGTACAGCACCAGGTCGTCGCCGCGGTAGGGCAGGTCGAGGTGATAGTCGAGCAGGCCGCCGTCGCGGTAGGTGCCGGCGCCGGCACCGGGGATGTCTTTCACGCCCTGCATGACCATCGGTATCGACCCGGAAGCGAGCAGGGCGTGGCGCAGGTTGGTCAAGTCCAGCGGCAGGTAGCGTGAGGGGAAGTCGGTCAGCGTGTCGAGCGGAGGCGCGGCGCGCCCATCGTGCAGAATGATGCGCTCGAAGTGGCGGGCCAGGCGCGAACGGCCCAGGAGGTTACTGGCAACCACCGAGCCCAGGCCCAGGCCCAGGCGGCCGCGATGGTCGTGCGCGAGCTGGCCATGGCTTTTCACCACCAGAATGTTCAGGCGGTAGTGTGGGTTGGCCAGCAGCTGGCCGTCGCGGCCCTCCAGCAGGTCATCGAGCATGCGTTGGCAGCTGCGGCTGATTTCGGCCGGGGTGACGCCCTTGGCGAAATCCTGCTCGGTGTATAGCTCACCCAGGCGACGGATGCCGGCGACCGGGTCGTCGAGGCAGGCGCTGGCAAAGCGCCAGGCACCGATCGAAGCACCGATCAGGGCACGCTGACGGGGTGCCGAGGGTAGCCACTCGCCGAACAGCGCCAGGTCAAGGCCCTGGATGCCCAGCGGCTTCGGCCCACCCGCCGCGCCCGGCAATACCCCGACATCGGCCGCCTGCAGGCCGCGCTCGCGGATGTGTCGCAAGGCACGCTGGCCGGCCTTGAAGGTGAGGGCGGGGTATTTGATGTGGATGGCGCTCATGGCGGGTCTCTTGGGCGAAAAGCAGCCGTTACAGATAACACACCTGTAGGTGCCTGTATTGGCCCTTTCGCGGCACAAGGCCGTACCTTGCACAGGGCCGAGTCGGGTTGGCGGCGTAACTGCGCTATCATGCCGCCAGCTGTTTTCAGGTTGAATTAAGGACCGCTGGTTAATCTTAACCCCGTAGACAACTTGCACAGTTCTCAGGAGAGAAGAACGATGAAAACCATGACTGCCCTGATCACCGCCGCTGCCCTCGCCCTGGGCGCCAATGCCGCCTTCGCCAAGGACGTTCAGCCTGACGAAGTGGTCAAACTGGTCAACGCCAAGACCATCAAGTCGCTGGACGAGCTCAAGGCCGCTGCCGTGGCCAAGCACCCAGGCGCCACCGTCACTGACTCGGAGCTTGAAGACGAGTACGGCCGCTACATCTACAAGGTCGAACTGCGTGATCCGCAGAACGTCGAATGGGACGTCGACATGGATGCCAAGACCGGTGAGGTGCTCAAGGACGAACGAGACAACTGATGATCCATGTATCCCGGACGGCACGTTACCTGGCGCTCTCGCTGCTTGCCGTCTGCTCCTTGGCTGTTGCCCGCGACCTGGACCAGGATGAAGCCCTGAAGCTCCGTCAGAAGGGCATCATCCTGCCGCTCGAGCAACTGCTCGAGACCGCCCTGGGGCGTCACCCCGGGGCGCGTCTGCTGGAAGCCGAGCTGGAAGAAGACGATGATCGCTACGAATATGAAGTCGAGTTGCTGACGACTGAAGGTGTGGTGCGCGAGATCAAGCTCGATGCCAGCACCGGCGCCCTGCTCAAAGACGAGGAAGATGACTGAATGCGCCTGTTGCTTGTCGAGGACAACGTACCGTTGGCCGATGAACTGACCGCCGGCCTGCAGCGCCAGGGCTATGCCGTGGACTGGCTGGCTGATGGCCGTGACGCGGTTTACCAGGGGCAAAGCGAGCCTTACGACCTGATCATCCTGGACCTCGGCCTGCCTGGCTTGCCTGGCCTGGACGTGCTGGCCCAGTGGCGCGCCGCTGGCCTGGCCACACCGGTATTGATCCTCACCGCCCGCGGCTCCTGGGCCGAGCGCATCGAAGGGCTGAAGGCCGGGGCTGACGATTACCTGAGCAAGCCCTTCCACCCCGAGGAGCTGCAACTGCGCATCCAGGCGTTGCTGCGCCGTGCCCGTGGCCTGGCCAATCAGCCGAAGCTGGAAGCGGCCGGTCTGCACCTTGACGAAAGCCGTCAGTGCGTGAGCCGCGAGGGTGTGGACGTGCAACTGACTGCCGCCGAGTTCCGCCTGCTGCGCTACTTCATGCTGCACCCGCAGCAGATCCTGTCCAAAAGCCACCTGGCCGAGCACCTCTACGACGGTGAAACCGAGCGCGACTCGAACGTGCTGGAGGTCCACGTCAACCATTTACGCCGCAAGCTGGGCCGCAGTGTGATCGAAACCCGTCGCGGGCAAGGCTACATCTATGCCGGGAGCGGCGAGTGAAGTCGATCCAGGCGCGCCTGAGCCTGGGCCTGGTGGCGGTATTGGTGGTGGTCGGCGTGGTGCTGGCGCAACTGACCTTGTGGCTGTTCGAGGCCGGTCTGCAACGTTATCTGGAAAACGGCCTGCGCAACGAAAGCGAGAACCTTCTGGTGGCATTGGTGCGCGGGCCTTCCGGCCTGCAGCTGGATGAGCGGCGCATCTCGGCTGCCTATCAGCGGCCGTTTTCCGGTTACTACTTCCGCATCGATTTCGACCAGGGTACCTGGAGGTCTCGTTCGCTGTGGGACCTGGACATGCCCAAGCCCGCAGCGCCCGGGCTTTCCGATAGCCATGAACTCGGCCCGGAAGGCCAGCAACTGCTGGCCCTGCGTGCCGACTACCGGCGCCTGGGCCAGGACATTTCGATCAGTGTGGCTCAGGACTATTCGCCGGTGCGCGAAGGTTTTCGGCGCTTGCAGCAGATCGGCCTGGGCATGGGCCTGGTGGCGCTGATCCTGATTCTGGTGCTGCAGCGCATCACGGTTACCCGCTCGCTGCGGCCGCTGGAGCGGGCACGCCAGCAGATCGCCCAGCTGCAGCAGGGGCAGCGCTCGCAGCTGGATGCCGAGGTGCCCAGCGAGTTGGTACCGCTGGTGGGGCAGATCAACCATTTGCTTAGCCATACCGAAGACAGCCTGCGCCGCTCACGCAATGCCCTCGGTAACCTCGGCCATGCGCTGAAGACGCCGCTGGCGGTGCTGCTGAGCCTGGCCTCCAGTGAACGCTTGCAGGGTCTGCCGGAGGTACGGGCGCAAATGCGTGAGCAGTTGCAGCAGATTCAGGAACGCCTGGCGCGCGAGCTGAACCGTGCGCGCCTGGCAGGGGATGCGCTGCCGGGCGCGCAGTTCGATTGTGATGCCGAACTGCCGGGGTTGCTCGGCACCTTGGGCATGATTCATGGCGAGGGCCTGCTGCTGGCAAGTGATGTGTCGCCCGGGGTGTTGTTGCCATGGGACCGCGAGGACGTTCTGGAACTGTTGGGTAACCTGCTGGACAACGCCTGCAAGTGGGCAGACAGCGAAGTGCGCGTGGGTATCGCGCCGAACGCCGAGGGCTACCGGCTGTGGGTTGATGACGACGGCCCGGGTATTGCGCAAGACCAGCGGCAGCAGGTGCTGGAGCGTGGTTCGCGGCTGGACGAACAGGTGGCTGGGCATGGGCTGGGGTTGGGCATCGTGCGCGATATCGTTGATGCCTGGGGCGGGCGCCTGGCCTTGCTGGAGAGCCCGCTGGGCGGGTTGCGGGTGAGCATCGACCTGCCGCGTAAGGCTCGTTAATGCCGGGGCCGCTGTGCGGCCCATCGCGACACAAGGCCGCTCCCACAGGTGTACGCAATCCCCTGTGGGGGCCTTGTGTCGCGAAAGGGCGCGCAGTGCCCCTTTGGCCCTATCAGTACTGCAAAAAAATTGCAGTTCAGCCGCAGTTTTTTGAATTAGCCCAAATTCCCCCCCACCCGGCAAAATCCCCCCACGAAACCCTGCGGTTTCCATCTCTCCACGGACGGAGCCCCTTGTGGTATTGCATGCGCAATACGAGGCCCAGGCCAACTCGGCTGGGCTTTCTTTTTAAACAGAAAAACCAAAGATCCCGATTGCCCAAATGTCTGCCTCGCGTTCCGAAAGTCGTCTGCAGCGGCTGTTGCCGGCCCCTCTCAACATCCCCCCAAAAGAATGGTTGCGTGCCGGTATCGGTGCGCTGCTTGGCCTTTTCCTCGCGGGCTGGCTGACCAGCATGGTCTATGGCCCCAGCATCGCCCTGCACTTGCTCGGCCCGCTGGCAGCCTCGGCGGTACTGGTGTTTGCGGTGCATTCCGGCCCCTTGGCCCAACCTTGGCCGGTGTTGGGCAGCTACGCCCTGGCGGGTGCAGTGGGGCTGGCCATGCGTGAAGGCTTCGGCGCCGAGCTGTGGGTGGCCGCTGCGGCGCTCGGCATCTCGATCCTGGTCATGTGCCTGTTGCGCTGCCTGCACCCGCCGGGTGGCGGTGTGGCAGTGAGCGCGGTGCTGGCCGACCCGGGGTTGACCGCCATGGGCGATCACCTGCTGGAGCCGGTGCTGCTCAATGCGCTGATCCTGGTGACAGTGGCAATCGCCTACAACCGTTTGACGGGTGTGCGCTACCCGAAAGGCACGGTGCCACGCAAAGACCTGCACCACACCCATGACCCGCTGCCCGGCGAGCGGGTCGGCATCCGCAGTGAAGACCTGGACCAGGCCCTGGAAGAGCTGGGCGAGTTCGTCGATGTCACCCGTGACGAGCTGGAGCGCATCATCCTCGCCACCGAGCAGCACGCCCTGCAGCGCAGCCTTGGCGGTATCACCGCGGCCTCGGTGATGTCCCGCGATGTGCAGTTCGTCACGCCTGATACCACGCTGGAGCAGGCCTGGAAAATGCTCGCCAGCCATCACCTGAAAACCCTGCCAGTCCTGCAGCACGGCAAGCTTGTAGGCATCGTCAGCCTCAGCGACCTGGTTGGCCCGGCGATGCAGCGTGGGCGTTTCAGCTGGCGCGGTCTGTTCGGCCGCCAGGCGGTGCGCATGGCGCAAGTGATGAGCAGGCGGGTTGTCAGTGTCAGCAGCCAGCACCCGTTGGAACGCCTGCTGCCCTTGTTGTGCGAACAAGGCCTGCACTGCTTGCCGGTGCTTGATGCCGACAAGCTGGTGGGGGTGATCACCCAGACCGACCTGATCGCCGGCCTCAAGCGTCAGTTGCTCAGCAAGACCGAGGCTTCAGATAACCGGGTCCCAGCGTTGTGACCAGTCGCTGGCGCCGGCAGCTACCAGCCGACGCAGGATCGCGAAGGCCTGTTGCAGGGCTTCGCTGTCACGTTTACGCGGGTACACCAGAAAGGTCGGGTAGGTGAACTCCGGTGCCTGCGGTACCCGCTCGAACACGCCGCTGTCCAGATAGGCCTGCACCACCCGCGTGCGGAAGTAGCCACTGCCACCTTGGTCGAGTATGAACTGCAGGGCCAGCGGGCCAAGGTTGAAACTTAGCGCCGGGCGTGCGCAGTCGGGCAGGGCCGCATCATGCTGGCGGCGGAAGGCCTCGCCCCAGTCGATGTAGATGTACGGCTCGGGCCGCTCGACCCGGCGCACGCGAATCAGCTTCTCTTCCATCAACTGCTCCACCTGCAGGCCTGGACCGTAGGTCGGCTGGTAGACCAGCGCGGCGTCCAGCAAGCCCATCTCGACCTTGCGCAGCAGCGACTCTCCATCGCTCACCTCGCTGCGGATGGCATGGCTGGGCAATTCACGGTGCAGGGCACTTACCCAGTCGAGCATCATCGGGTTGCCCAGGCTCACCTCACCGCCCACATGCAGCACCTGCTGGCAACCTTCAGGCAACGGCAGGTCGCGGCGCGCGGCTTCCCAGGTTTGCACCAACTGGTTGGCATAACTGACGAACGCTTCGCCATCGCTGGTCAGGCTGGCGCCGCTGCGGCTACGCACGAACAACTGGCAACCCAATTGCTGTTCCAGGCGCTGCACGCGCGCGGTGATCGCGGTTTGTGACACGAACAGGCGTTCGGCCGCGGCGACCAGGCTGCCGCAACGCACTATTTCCAGGAAGGTACGGGCCTGATCGATGTCCATGGGCTGCTCGGTGTTTGAAGGGGTTGCCTATTCTAGAGGCTTTGCACCGTTATGGGGCGCTATTGCGTTGTCTGCAAATTTGCAGGTCGGTTGTGACTTTAGTCCCATGGCGGCGCGGGTATAGCGGTCCATACTCAAGTTTCGCCCTTCAATAACAACAAGTACCGGGTTTCTAACGACATGAGCTACCAGCACAGCTACGCCCACTCCATTTCCGACCCTGCCGCGTTCTGGGCGGAACAGGCCGCACACCTGGCCTGGCACCGCAAGCCTGCCTTGACCCTGCAAGACAACGCCGACGGTACCCACCGCTGGTTCGCTGACGGCCGCCTCAACAGCTGTTACCTGGCCCTCGATCACCAGATCGAGCAGGGCCGGGGCGAGCAGTTGGCGCTGATCTACGATTCGCCAGTGACCGGCGTGCAGCAGACCTACACCTACAACCAGTTGCGCGACGAGGTAGCACGCCTGGCCGGTTTGCTGCGCCAGCTGGGGGTGAACAAGGGCGATGGCGTGATCATCTACATGCCCATGGTGCCGCAAGCGGCCATGGCGATGCTGGCCTGCGCGCGGATCGGCGCGGTGCATTCGGTCGTGTTCGGTGGCTTTGCCGCCAATGAGTTGGCCCTACGCATCGATGACGCCCGACCCACCTTGTTGCTGACGGCATCGTGCGGGCTGGAGTTCGACCGGGTCATTGCCTACAAACCGCTGGTTGACCGTGCCCTGCAACTGGCCCGGCACCAGCCGCGCAATGTGCTGGTGCTGCAGCGGCCACAGGCGCACGCTGAACTGCTGCCAGGCCGCGACCTGGACTGGCAGGCGGCCTTGGCCGGCGCCGAGCCGGTGGCGCCCGTCGAGCTGGATGCCGGCGACCCGCTGTACATCATGTACACATCGGGCACCACCGGGAAACCCAAGGGTATCGTTCGGGAAAACGGCGGCAATGCCGTGGCGCTGTGTTACGCCATGCGCCATATCTATGGCATGCAGGCCGGCGATGTGTGGTGGGGCATTTCCGACGTCGGTTGGGTGGTCGGCCATTCACTGATCGTCTACGGGCCGTTGATGAGCGGCTGTACCACGGTGTTCTACGAAGGCAAGCCGATCCGCACCCCGGATGCTTCGGCCTATTGGCGGGTGGTGGAGCAGTACCAGGTCAACGCGCTGTTCTGTGCACCTACGGCCATGCGCGCCATTCGCAAGGAAGACCCGGAGGGCGAACTGATCCGCAACCATGACCTCAGCTCGCTGCGTCAACTGTTCCTGGCGGGGGAAAAGCTGGATTCCAGCACCCATGAATGGTTGGAGCGGGTGAGTGGCAAGCCGGTGCACGACCACTGGTGGCAGACCGAGACCGGCTGGCCGGTCACCGCGCCTTGCGTCGGGCTGGAGGGCAGCGCGGCGAAGCCAGGGTCGAGCAACCGCGCGGTGCCGGGTTACCACGTTCGCGTACTGGATGACGAAGGCCACTTGCTCGGGGCCAACCATCAGGGTTCGATCGTGATTGCACTGCCACTGCCCCCCGGCTGCAGCCAGACGCTGTGGGGGGATCACGAGCGCTACCTGCAGGCCTACCTGCGCACGTATCCGGGGTATTACCACACGGGCGATGGCGGCTATCTGGACGATGATGGCTTCGTCTACATCATGGGGCGCACCGATGATGTGATCAACGTTTCCGGTCATCGGTTGTCCACCGGCGAAATGGAAGACCTGGTCGCCCGGCACCCGGCGGTAGCGGAGTGTGCTGTGATCGGCGTGCATGACGAGATCAAGGGCCAGGTACCGTTGGCGCTGGTGGTACTCAAGGATGGAGAGGGCATTGCCGAGGCGCAGTTGCTGGTGGAGCTGGTGGGCAGCGTGCGCGAGGAAATTGGCCCGCTGGCCTGTTTCAATCGAGTACGGCTGGTGAAGCGCCTGCCCAAGACCCGTTCCGGCAAGATTCTGCGGGCGGTGCTGCGCAAGATTGCCGATGGGCAGGATTATGTGCCGCCTTCGACCCTGGATGACCCTGCAGTGCTGGGAGAGATCGAAGCGGTGCTGGCGGATTTGCCCAGGGCGGGTTGATGGTTTGACCTCGATGGCCCTTCGCGGGCGGGATGCGCATCGGTGGTTCGGCAGAGGCCGTCGTACGCGCGGGTTCACCCGCGAAAGGGCCGGGCCTGCTGGCCAATCTCCACCCGCCGTTCAGCGTTGCGGCCGCTACCGTATTCGCGGGTAAACCCGCTCCTACACAGGACGTGCGCAGACCGTTGTAGGCGCGGGTTCACCCGCGAAAGGGCCGGGCCTGCTGGCCAATCTCCACCCGCCGTTCAGCGTTGCGGCCGCTACCGTATTCGCGGGTAAACCCGCTCCTACACCAGGTCGTTGTAGGAGCGGGTTCACCCGCGAAAGGGCCGGCTCAGGCACTGCAGGCTCAGGGGGCAATCTGGTGCAGTTGCCCCAACCGGCTGCGGGTACGCATCAGGTCGGCCAGCGGGCCGCCCAGGCTCGCTTCCAGCGGACGTTTACCTATGACAATCACCCGCCGATCCTGGTCATACAGCACATCCACCAGGTTGACGAAGCGCTGCTGAGCCGCCAGCGAACACGCCGAGAGGTCATCCAGCCCATCGATCACCCACTCGTCATACTCCCTGGCCAGTACCAGGTAGTCGATGACCGCAGTGGCCTTCTCGCACAGATCGTCAAAGCCAAGCACCACCCGCCGGCCATCGATGGCCAGCGCTCGCAGCGGGTGCTTGTTCACGTCCAGTATCACCGGTTGTTCGTTCGGCACGTTCAGCGCCTGGCGCTGCGCCGCATCACCCGGCCAGACATAATGGCCCTGGGTAAAACGCTGATGCTCGCGGTTGGCCGGCAAGCTGCGAAAATCCGTGTCGCCACCGACTTCGAGCACGTGCATCGAGCTGTTGATCAGGCGAATGACCGGCAGAAAACGTTCGTGATACAGCGGGTTGGGCAACAGCCCTTCGGGCGCGTAGTTAGAGGTCACCAGCAGGTACACGCCACGGGCGAACAAGGCGTTGAACAGCCGGGTGAGCAGCATGGCATCGCCTATGTCATGCACGTGGAATTCGTCGAAGCACAGCACCCGGCAACCACCCACCAGCTCGTCCAGCGTTGCGCCCAGCGCGTCGTCCAGCGCCCGGTGGCGGTGCATGCCCTGGTGCAGGCGTGCAAAGAAATCATGAAAATGCAGGCGCAGCTTGTCGGCTATCGGCACGGCCTGGAAAAAGCCATCGAGCAACCAGCTTTTACCACGGCCGACCGAGCCGTACAGGTACAGACTGCGCGGTTGACCTTGTTCAAGCTGCGTCAGTTGTTCGGCCATGCAGTGGATTACCCGCCGCTGGCCGTCACTCAGCTGATAACCGCGGCTGTGCGCCTTGTCCTCGAACCAGCCGAGCAGCTCGCTCTGTTGATGGGCGGCGCCGCGCAAGCGTTGGCCAAGCTGGCGCAGCGGGGTAGGGATCCAGGCAGACAAAAGCGACGCTCCTTGGGCGATGGCGGGGGCAGCCTGCAGATTGCCCGAGAGCGGCCATTTTGACTAATAGAGAAAGTGCCGGGCAATCATCACTTCTTGCGATAGGTCTGGCCGTCTGTTTGCCCTCACGGGCTATGCCTTTCGTTCCAGCTGGCGCTCGATCAGGTACTTCACCGCCAGGCGACGCTCCTTGAGGTGGCGCAGGTCTTCGTCGACGAAGTTACCGGCCGATATCGATTCGGCAGCCAGCACCTGGTTGTCGATGTCCATGTATTCGTCCAGCAAGCGGTCCAGCGCCTTGTCCTGCTGGCGGCGCTGCTGAACGATTTCGCGCGGGTAGTGCAGGTCCTGGTAGAGGTCGTGAGAGACGGGCATGGGGTCCTCCTTGGTCAATGCGATGGGCTTACCTGATTGGAAGTGCGGAATGCGATTGTGTTGAAGCGAGGCGGGCGGAAACCGACGGACGGTCGCTGCGCCAGCCCAGAAATGACTAACTCGCTGTTTTTTGGCAATTTTTTTTATCAGGGGGGTTCACAGACCGAAAGTTTGTTGTTAAAGTGCCGCGCATTCCAAGACAACAACCCAGTTGTCACTCAGTTGGAATTGTCAGAGCAGCAAACGCTGCATCCGATACAGGGGCGTCGCCAAGCGGTAAGGCAGCAGGTTTTGATCCTGCCATGCGTTGGTTCGAATCCAGCCGCCCCTGCCATTTTTCAAGAGTCAAACGTATTTAACCCGGTGCCAAGAAAGATGAGCGCTGGGTTTTCGCGTTTTCGCGGTTTGTGATTTTGCGCGCCTCCGCGCCTCCTGAGCGCGGGTCGTGCCGTACCGGGTTACCCGGAAATCCCCAGCATTTCGTTCAGCGCCCTGGCCAGTTCATCAGCCTGCACCGGTTTCTGGATCACCAGGCTGCCCGGCAGTTCCAGCCCCTGCAACTCCGCATAACCGGTCAGAAACACCACCGGCACGCGGGGGTACCGTTCGCGGGCAGCCAGCGCCAGTTGTGCACCATTGAACTCGGGCATGGCGAAATCAGTCAGCAGCAGGTCAATATCGTCATCCAGCAATGCCAATGCCTGCTCGCCGCTGTGCGCCTGGCGCACCTGGTAGCCGTATTGGCGTAACACATCGCCAAGCATGTCGCGCACCAGGTGGTCGTCATCCACCAGCAGCACCGTGCGGTTATGGCCGCTTTCGCTGATTGACTGACTGAGCACTGCTGCTACGGGTTCGTTCACCATCTCCTCTTTTACCGCCGGCAGGTATACCGCCACCTCGGTACCACGACCGAGTGTGGTGTCGATGCGCACGCCGCCACCGGACTGCTTGGCAAAGCCGAACACCTGGGCCAGGCCCAGGCCCGAACCTTTGCCAATGTCCTTGGTGGTAAAGAAAGGCTCGAATACCTTGGCCAGCACGTCCTCGCTCATGCCGCAACCGGTATCGCGGATGCTCAGCATCACGTACTCGCCCGGGTCTGGGTCTTCCGGACGTTGCGGGCGCTGGTCGATGTGGGTGTTGCGCGTTGTCAGGGTCAGCTGACCGCCGTCGGGCATGGCATCGCGGGCATTGATCGCCAGGTTGAGGATGATCATCTCGGTCTGGGTGGGGTCGGTCAGTGCCTGCCACAGGGCCAGGTCCAGGTCCAGACGCACCGAAACGTTGCCACCCAGCGTGCGGCGCAGCAGCTCTTCCAGGCCGGCCAGGGTACGGTTGAGGTTCAGCGGCACCGGCTCCAGACGCTGGCGGCGGGAGAAGGCCAGCAACTGCGAGGTCAGCTTGGCACCGCGCTCACCCGCTTCGCGGATATGGGTGAGGCGAGTGCGGGCCTTGTCCAGGTCGGCCTTGGCCAGGTCGCGCTCCAGAAAGCTGGCACCGGTGAGTATCACCGTCAGCAGGTTATTGAAGTCATGCGCCACGCCAGCCGTCAGTTGCCCAACCGCTTCCAGCCGCTGCATCTGCTGCAGAGCGGCCTCGATGCGCTCGCGCTCGTTGATCTGTTCGCGCAGCCGGGCGTTGGCATCTGCCAGGCCCAGGGCGGCTTCGCGCTCGCTGGTGATGTCGCGTGCCACCACGTACAGCAGGGTGTCCTCCGGCACCACCACCCACGACAGCCAGCGCTGTTGGCCGCCGGCATGCAGGATGCGGCCGACAAAGCGTGCGCTGGTGCGGCCGTGGGAGAGGGCGGCCAGTTCGGTGAGTAACTGTTCCTGGTCGTGCTCAGGCAGCAGGTGCAGCAAGGAGGACTGGCTCAGGCGTTCGCGCGAGAAGCCCAGGCTGGCTTCCCAGGCGGGGTTCAGTGCGACCGGGGTCAGGTCTTTGTTCAGCACGGCCAGCAAATCTTGCGACAGCTCCCAGGCACGATCGCGTTCGCGGGTACGGCGCTCAACCCGCTCGCCGAGCATCTCGTTCAGCTGACGCAGCGCCTGGGTGGCCTGGCGTTGCGTGTGGATGTCCTGCAGTACGCCTGAAAAGCGAACGCACTGATCATCGACGAACTGGCTCTGGCCGCTGCTCAGCAACCAGCGAGGCTCCAAGCCATTGGGTTGCGCGATCCGAAACTCCACGCGGTAATGACCGCCGCTTTCCGGGCGCATGGCATGTTCCACTGCCTCGCGCACCAGTGGCAGGTCATCGGGGTAGATGCCGGCGTAGAACACTTCAAGGCTCATTTCGGTGCTGGTGGGCACGCCGAACAAGGTCTTGCAGCGGTCATCCCACAGCAACAGGCCCTCTTGCGGGCGCAGGTCCCAGGTGCCCATGCCGGCGGCGTCGATGGCAATGCGAGCACGTGCTTCGACGTCCGCCAGGGCCTCTTCGGCGCGGCGACGGCGTTGGCGTTCCTGCACTTCGCTCAGGGCTCGGCGCACGGCTTTGGGCAGCAGTGGCAGGTTCTTCTTCAGCACATAGTCGGTCGCGCCCAGGCGGATCATTTCCACCGCGTGCTCTTCGCCATAAATGCCGGACAGGAATATGAACGGGATGTCGGGTGCCAGGCGTTGGGCGATGGCCAGCACTTCGGTGCCGGATGAGCCTGGTAGCACGCAGTCACACAAGATCAGGTCGTAGCGGGCCTGGCGCAGGGCATGTTCGACACCTGTATGGTCGAACACCAGCTGTGACTGAACATGCAGCCCGCTGCGCTCCAGGCGCATCAGGGTCAGCTCGGCGTCCATCGAGCTGTCTTCGACCATCAGTATTTTCAGCGGCGTTTGCTGCATCGTCGCGGCGGCCTCAGTTGCTACCGCGACGGTTCAGTCGCAGTGAGCCGGGTGGCGGTTCGTTTAGCACGGCCCAGAATACCCCGAGGTCGGAGATGGCGGTGACGAATTCCTTGAACTCCACGGGTTTGACCACATAAGCGTTTACCCCCAGCTCGTAGGCGCGCAGCAGGTCGGGCTCTTCGCGCGAAGAGGTCAGCATCACGGTGGGGATGCTGCGCAGTTCGGCAGTGGCGCGCACTTCCTTGAGCACTTCCAGGCCGTCGACCTTAGGCAGTTTCAGGTCGAGTAACAGCACGGCAGGGTTGCCGTCATCGCGCTCGGCATAGGCGTTGCGGCGCAGCAAGTAGTCGAGCGCATCGGCGCCGTCACGCAGCACGATGACTTCGTTGGCCAACTGGCTGCGCTCCAGGGCCAGCAGGGTCAGCTCCAGGTCTCGGGGATTGTCTTCGACCAGCAGAATGGGCTTGAGCATGATGGTAGCGGTGCCTCAGGTAGCAGTGTTTCGGGGTAGGGTGAAGTGAAAGCTGGCGCCCTGGTCGATCTGGCCAGTGGCCCAGACTCGACCGTCATGGCGCTCGATGATGCGGCGTACGCTCGCCAGGCCAATGCCGGTGCCTTCGAAATCTTCCATGCGGTGCAGGCGCTGGAAGACGCCGAACAGCTTGTTGGCGTAGGCCATGTCGAAGCCCACGCCATTGTCGCGGATGCAGACCTCGGTTTCGTCAGGGTGCTGTACGGCACTGATCTCGATGCGAGCAGGCGTACGGCCGCGAGTGTACTTGATGGCATTGGCTATCAGGTTGTGCAAGGCCATGTTGATGAATGCCGGGTCGCCGATCACCTTGGGCAGCGGGGCGATGTCCCAAACGATTGCGCGGCCTTCGTAATCGGGGGCCAGCTCGCTGCGAATGGCCTCGACCAGGGCGTTGAGGTCGACGTCGGACAGGCGCAAGGCCGAGCGGCCCATCTGCGAGAAGTTGAGCAGGTTGTCGACCAGGCTGCCGGCAAAGTGCGCCGCTTCACCGATATGCTGCAGGAAGCGCTTGCCGCGTTCGCTCAGGCCCTGGCCTTCGATTTCGCCAAGCAGTTCGGTATAGCCGGCGATGTGCCGCAGCGGGGCGCGCAGGTCGTGGGAAACACTGTAGGAAAACGCTTCGAGCTCCTTGTTGGAGCGGCGCAATTCGCCAGCCAGTTGTGCCAGCTCTTCGGCCTTGCGCAGGACAATGCCCAGTACCGCGGTGCGCAGTTCCATCACGCCCTCGATCACCAGTGGGTCCCACGCCTGACAATAGCCGCGCAGTTCTTCCTGCCAGCGTTCAAAACTGTGCCGCGGGTCGAGGTTGCCCTGTGGCCCGACCTGCTTGGTCGGCTGGCCGGCCCAGTTGACCGTGCGTATCTGCTCGGGGCGGAACCACAGCAGGTAGTGCGAGTGGATCTGCGAGATGGCCACCGCCAGCACCCCGCCAGCATGGTTTGCCAACTCGGGTAGCTCAGTGATGTCGCGGCGCAGGTTGTCGCTATGGAACACGCTGTCTTCGTCACGTTGGCCTAGCCAGTGCACCAGCGCCGTCACCTGGGCCTCAGGCGGAGTCTGGCCGATCAGGTCACAGCGCTCGGCCGAGATCACTGCCGCGCCCTGGGCGTCGGCGAAGGCCAGCAGCACGTGAGGCAGGTCGCGCAAGCCGTCACTGACGCTGTCGTGGTCGGCCATGGACGAGATCATGCGTACGATGTGTTGGCGCAGCGCCAACAGCTTGCGCGTGCTGGCATGGGACTCGCGGGACTCTATCTGCAACGACAGCACGCTGGCCAACAGCTCGCAGGCCGTGCGGGTGCGCAGGTCCACCGGGCGTGGCTGCTGATGGTGGCAGGAAATCAGCCCCCACAGCTCGCCGTCGACCACGATCGACAGCGACATCGAAGCCAGCGTGCCCATGTTGCGCATGTACTGCAGGTGCACGGGCGATACGCTGCGCAGTACGGCGAAACTCATGTCCAGCGCCTTGCCGGTGCGCGGGTTGGTAGCGGGCAGCAGTGGCGAGGGTTGATAGTTGGCATCTTCGATCACGCGGATACGGTTGACCCGGTACAGCTCGCGCGCCTGGCGCGGGATGTCTGCAGCCGGGAAGCACAGGCCCGCGTAGCTGGGGTAGCCTGGGTCGGCCACTTCGGCCAGCACCTGGCCGTTGCCTTCGGCATCGAAACGGTAGGCCTTGACCCGCCCAAAGCCGGTGATGCGCTTGAACTGCAACACCGTTTGCTGCAGCAGGTCTTCAATACTGCTGGCCACTTGCAGACTGGCGACAAAGCTGCGCACCAACGGGTAATAGTCGCCTTGCCCGACCAGGTCTGCTGGCAGGCGGGGCGGTTCGAACTCGGCAATCAGTACCTGATCGTGGCAATGAACCAGCAAGTGCAGCAGGGCACTGATGGGGGCGCCCTGGTGCAAGCGCACGTCGCCAATATGGAACGGGAAGACTTCATCTTCAGGAAGCCGCGTGAGGTGCGCGTGCAGGTCAAAGCCCTCGTGAACCAGGTCGGCGAAGCGGCAACCGATCAGTTCACGGGCTGGCAAGCCCAACCAGTGCTCGACATTTTCACTGGCCTGCAGCACGCACAGGTCGGTGGCATCCAGCACCAGCAGAAAGCCGTGAGGCTGGATGCTGCCCGGAACCTGGATCGGCTCCTGGGCACAGCGCTCCATGGCGTCTGCCAGTGAGTTGTCTGCAGTCATGATTGAAAAAGCTCCTGTCATGTCCGTCCGTGTACGGCACAGGTGTCTGGCGCAGGACGAGTACGATTCACCCTAACAGAATCCCGGTGCATTTACCGGCTCTTGGCCATTGGAGGCACGGGTTGGCCACGGGTTCTGTGTGGTACAGGCTTTTTTTGATGCCACGGTATCGCTTTATCGCTAATACAAAAAAAATGGCGTTATGCCACATCGGCTGCGCCGCCTCACTGCTACGCTCAGTTCAGGACGTTTCGATAAGGATAACAAGGTGACGGAGCGCATGCTGGCCGCGCTGTTCGGCCTGTTGTTCAGCGGCAGTACCGTGGCGGCGGATTTTCTCGTGGAAGTGCGGGTACTGGTGCAGCGTGGCTGCATGCTGGTCAACCAGACCCGCGATGCGGGAGCTCAGGCCCTGGGACGTATCGACCTGGGGGCGACGGCGCGCCTGGATGGCCCTGGCGCGCCCTTGAGCGGTGTGCTGCTAAGCCAGCGCCCGCCGCGCCTGGAGTGCAACCCGGATACGCCCTATCAGGTGCGGGTCGACGGTGGCCAGCATGGTGGCGTCGGCGAACTGCGCTACCTGGCCAGCGACGATCGCCTGGCGCGGCCCATTCCTTATCGCTTGTACCGTGACGCTGCCTGGCGTGAGCCTCTGGCGGTGGGGGTGGCCCAGTCGGCGCGTGTGCCGGGCAGCGGTTCGGTTGAATTGCCGTTGTACGCACGTATCGACAAATTGGCCTGGGTGCCGGATGCAGGGGTTTATGCCGACCTGCTGAAAGTCACCGTCACCTGGTAGGGACGCCGCCATGCACAAGGACGCCATGCCATGAACCGCACTTCGATCCTGTTGCTAACCCTCGGCCCGCTGCTGGTCCCCGGCGGCGCGGTGCATGGCAGCACCACCGGTTTCATCCAGGCGCGGCTGGTGATCAGCGCGTCTTGCCAGATCAGCAGCAACGAGACGCAACCGGCCGTGCTGGGTGACCCAGGCGTACTGGACTTTGGCGAGCGCGGTCCGAACTGGGACCAGCCGTTGCGCAGCCAGGTGGACGAAGTGGGCGGCCAGGGTAGCCTGCAAATCAGTTGCACGCCTGAAGTTCGGGCCTTCAACGTGCGCATCAATGGTGGCCTCAATGGCGACGATGGCATTCGCCGCCTGAGCAACGGCCGTGAACTGATTCCTTATCAGCTGGCGGTCGACCCAGGCGGTAACAGCCGCTACGGCGTCGGCCAGGCGCGTGCCTTCACCATTCGCAGCAGCCAGCAAGTACCGATTCCCATCTACGGTGTGGTAGTGGCGCAACCGCGTGCGCTGCCGGCCGGGCTTTACCGCGACACCCTCAGAGTGACCCTGGACTGGTAACCACGCAAGGAGACTCCGATGCGAACGAACCTTTCATTTTGCGTCCTCGCAGGCCTGGGCCTGGCGTTGGCTTCCCAGGCCCAGGCGGCCACGGTAACGGGAAGTATCAGCTCGACCCTGACGCTGACTGCGGCGTGCCAGGTCAATGGCACGTCGGGCACGTCGGGGCTTAACTTCGGTGCTTTGAACTTCGGTACCCAGGATGCCTTGTTCGTCACCGCCAATGCCCAGGTGCTGGGAGGCGGGGGGGGCGCCATGAGCATCCTGTGCTCGGCAGGTACGGTGCCCGTGATCAAAGTGCGTGCCGGCCTGCATGACGGCCAGTCGAGCGGCGGCACCCGTGCGCTCGCCGATGGTTCTGGCAACTTTGTACCGTACGACCTCTATACCGACGCTGGGCGTACGGCGTTGCTGGCTGTCGACGACACCATCACCCTGCCGACCAGTACCGGCGCCGCCCAGACCGTCAACCTTTACGGCAAGGCCGTCGGCAAGGCGGGCCTGCCCGCAGGGGTCTACAGCGACACGATCTCGGTCGAGCTGTCGTTCTGACCCATGCGCGGCTGGCTGGCAGGTAGCCTGACTGGCGTCAGCATGTTGTTGGCCGCCCCACTGGGGGCAGTGACCACCAGTACCTTCACGGTGACGGCGCAGGTTGTCGCCGGGTGCCTGGTGGTGGGGGGTGTCACCAGCTACGGCACGCTCGATTATGGCTCGCAGTCGGCGCTGTCCACGGGGCTGCTCAGCACATCGCTGGGTGGTTCTACCGTGACGTTCCAGTGCACGCCGGGCGTGGCCATGAGCATGAGCCTGGACGGCGGGCAAAACACTGCCAGTGGCACACGCAACCTGAAGCGCACCAGTGGCACGCAAGTGCTGGCCTACCAGTTGTACCGGGACGCCGCCTATAGCCAGGCCTTGGGAATCGGCCAGAGCGTGGCGGTGAGCTATTCCGACCCGACGGCGATCAAGCTTCCGGTGTACGGGCGGGTCCAGCTGACCGGCACACTGCCGGCAGGGACCTATACCGATGTGGTGCAAGTGACGGTGACCTGGTAACGGCCAGCGCCACCCCTGACAAGTGTCTAAGGAGAGCTGCATGCGGGCAGGCGCGAAGTGGACGCGTGGATTGACTGGATTGTTGTCGCTGGCAAGCCTGCCGGCCTGGGCGGCCACTTCGGTGCTGATCTGGCCGATCGACCCGGTGCTGGAGGCCGACCAGAAGGCCGGTGCGTTGTGGCTGGAAAACCGTGGCACTGCGCCGGCAAACCTGCAGGTGCGGGTATTCGCCTGGCGCCAGGGTGATTACCAGGAGCAGTTCCAGGCACAGCGCGAGATTATCGGCAGCCCGCCGGTCGCCAACATTGCGCCCGGGCAGAAGCAGCTGATCCGCCTGACCCGTACCGGCCCTTCACCCGCCGGCCAGGAGCAGGCCTACCGCATCATCATCGACGAGATTCCGCCCGCCATCCCGGTCGACAAGGCCGAGCCCGGTGCCACGGCGGCCATTCGTTTGCAGATGCGTTATTCGGTGCCGCTGTTCGTCTATGGCGAAGGGCTGTGGGGCAAGGCCGACCCTGAAGGCAAACGCAATGCCGAGGGCGTGGGCAAGCCACAGCTCAGTTGGCGCCCGGTGACGGTGCAGGGCAAGCCCTACATTGAGCTGCGTAACACGGGCCCGGTACATGCGCGGCTGACCGATGTGGTCGTGCAGCAAGGCCCCCAGAGCAAGCCACTGGCTGAAGGCCTGCTGGGCTATGTACTGCCAGGGGCAAGCATGCGCTGGCCGGCTCCCGTGGCATCCGGCAACGTTAGCGTGCTGAAGGGCAGGGTCAATGGTCAACACTCGGCGGACGCCATCCGCCAAGGCCAATGAGCCAACGGCTGAATGAAGTGCAGGGGCCAAGGAGGACCCGGCAATGGTTGGAAACCGTGTGTGAAATGGCTCCCGGCGACGACGTGCCGCTGGTGCCTAGGGCTGGCCATGGTCAGCCCCGCGCTGGTGCTGGCCGACGACTTGCCCCCACCGCCCACGGAGATGTCCGCCATCGCCGAGGCCACCCTTTACCTCGACCTGGTGGTGAACCAGATGCCCAGGGTTGAACTGATACCGGTGCAGCAGCGGGCCGGGCGGTTGTACCTGGACAGCGACCTATTGCGTGCAGCCGGCGTTTCGCTGCCGGGCAACCCCCAGGGGGAGGTGGCCCTGGACAGCATCGCGGGGCTGCATACCGATTACGACAGTCAGAACCAGCGCCTGTTGCTGCAGGTACCGCCGGCCTGGTTGCCTGACCAGCAAGTGGGTGATCGCAACCTTTACCCGGCCAGCGATGCGCGCAGCAGTTTTGGCGCCTTGTTCAACTACGACCTGTATCTCAACGACACCGATCAAGGCGGCACCTACCTGGCCGCCTGGAACGAGCTGCGCCTGTTCGACAGCTGGGGTACCTTTTCCAGCACCGGGCAGTGGCGTCAGTCTTTCAATGGCGCACAGGCGGACGATACCCGCCGTGGCTTCATGCGTTACGACACCACCTGGCGCTTCACCGACGAGCAGCGCCTGCTGACCTACGAAGCCGGTGACTTCGTGACGGGCGCCTTGCCCTGGAGCAGTTCGGTGCGCGTGGGCGGGGTGCAGCTGTCACGCGACTTCGCGGCGCGTCCGGATCTTGTCACTTACCCGTTGCCTGCGTTCGCCGGCGAAGCGGCGGTGCCGACGTCGCTCGACCTGTTCATCAACGGTTTCAAGTCCAGCACCACCGAACTGCAGCCAGGCCCGTACACCCTCACCAACGTGCCGTTCATCAACGGTGCCGGGGAGGCGGTGGTGGTCACCACTGATGCCCTTGGCCGGCAGGTGTCGACCACCTTGCCGTTCTACGTCACCAGCAGCCTGCTGCAGAAGGGCCTGTCGGACTACTCGGTGGCCGCCGGCAGCCTGCGCCGGGATTACGGCGTACGCGATTTCAGCTATGGGCCGGGTATTGCCTCGGGCAGCCTGCGCTATGGGCTCAGTGACATGTTCACCCTGGAAACCCACGCCGAAACGGCGGAGTCGCTGATGCTCGGAGGGCTGGGTGGCAACATGCGCGTGGGCAATTTCGGCGTGCTCAACGCTGCCTTGGCGCAAAGCCGGTTCGAGGGCGACAAAGGCCACCAGGTCGCCCTTGGCTACCAGTACAACAGCCAGCGCATCGGCTTCGGTTACCAGCGCCTGCAACGCCATGGCGATTATGCCGACCTGAGCCGTGTGGGCTCCCCGGACATGCAACTGAGCAAAAGCAGCGAACAGGTTACCCTCAGTGTCAACCTGAACGCGTACGGCAGCATTGGCGCTGGCTACTTCGACGTGCGCGCCGGTGACGGAACGCGTACCCGGTTGATCAACCTGAGCTACAGCAAGCCGCTGTGGGGCAGCAGCAGTGTGTACCTGTCGGCCAACCGTGAAGTGGGTGACAGCCAGTGGGCGGTGCAGGCGCAGCTGGTGATCCCGTTCGACCTGCACGGCACCCTGGCGCTGAGCATGGAACGCAGCAATGAAGGCGAGACCCTGCAACGGGTCAACTACAGCCGTGCGGTGCCAGCGGGTGTCGGCGTCGGTTACAACCTGGGCTATGCCGCAGGCAGCGACCGTGATGCCTATCGCCAGGCCGACGTCACCTGGCGCCTGCAATCGGTGCAATTGCAGGCCGGTGTGTATGGCAGCAGCGGCGAGATGACCCGCTGGGCCGACGCCAGTGGTTCTTTGGTGTGGATGGATGCCGGCGTGTTCGCCGCCAACCGTATCGATGATGCCTTCGTGGTGGTCAGCACCGCAGGTTACGCCGATGTGCCGGTGCGTTATGAAAACCAGGAAATCGGCCGTACCGATGCCAAGGGGCACTTGCTGGTGCCTTACAGCAGCGGTTACTACCGGGGCAAGTACGAGATCGACCCCATGAACCTGCCACCGGATGTCCTCGCACCGGACGTTGAGCAGCGTGTGGCGGTACGACGGGGCAGCGGTTACTTGCTGGAGTTCCCCCTCAAGCGCGTCATGGCGGCCAGTGTCGAATTGGTGGATGGCAACCAGCAGGTGCTCAAACTGGGTAGCCGTGTCACCCACGCAGAGAGTGGCACCCAGGCGGTGGTGGGGTGGGACGGGTTGGTGTACCTGGAGAACCTGTCGTCGAATAACCATCTTCAGGTAGCGCTTGAAGGGGGTGGGCATTGCGAAGTGGCGTTCGACCTGCCTGACGCGCAAGGCTCGGTCCCTTTGATTGGTCCGTTGGTGTGCCGATGAATGCCTGGCGGCGGGGCCTGGTGGCGAGCGTGCTGCTGTTGCCGAGCAGTACGGCCTGGGCGCTTTGTTCGTCGGTGGCCACCTTGCCGGCAGCGTTTGGCAGCCTTAATTCGACGCAGGTTCGCAACACGGTACAGACGGCTTCCAGCCTCAACTCCGGGTTGCAGTGCACCGGTTCACTACTGACCGTGCTCAGCAGCGGTGATCATTTCTACGCCACGATCACGCCCGCTTCGGGCGGTCTGGTCGGCCCGACAGGCGATGTCATTCCCTACACGCTCTATGCCGACAACACCACCCGCTACCCGATTACCCGGGGTGTGGCCTACGACTTCGCCCGCAACGGTATCCTCGACTTGCTGGGGCTGCTCGGCGGTACCACGCCCAAGGCGGTGCCGATCTACATGCGCACCCAAATTGGCAGCAATGTCGCGGCCGGGTTGTATCAAGAGGCCCTGACCGTGGCCTGGAGCTGGGATTATTGTTCGGGTATTGGTGCGTTGGGGATATGCCTTGGGCGTGACATCGGCTCGGGTAGCCAGGTCTTGAACGTGAGCCTGACGGTGACCAACGATTGCCAGATCACCACCCCCGACATCAGCTTCGCCAGTGCGCCGGTGGTGGCGGGGTTCGGCACGGTGAGCCAGGGCATAAACGTGTCATGCACCAAGGGCAGCAGCTACACGGTAGGGCTGGGTGACGGGCAGAACGTGTCCGGTGGGCGGCGGCGGATGAAGTCTTCGGCCAACAACTACCTGGCCTATGACATTTTCAAAAGTGCCGGTACCGTGCGCTGGGGGGCGTCCGGGGCTGCCAGGCGTTCCAGTACGGACGCCGACATCAACCCCGGCGTGGGTACCGGCACGGGTAGCCAGGTGTTCAACTACAACGCCAAGGTCTATACCGATCAGGCGACACCGCCGGCTGCGACCTATACCGACAGTGTGATACTGGATGTGCAGTTCTGAACGGCGGTCTATACCCCCGAAGGAGCCGCCGCGTGTCGCGACGTGCTGCTCCTGCAGGGGCTGCGCAAGACGAGGTTCAGCGCAAATCGCCTACCATGCTTGCCAGGGTCTCCAGCACCGCGCCGGCCAGTGCCTTCGAGCGCGCCCCCGACCACCCGGCGACTGCATCGGGCGCGTCGTCATGGTCCTTGAACGGCATCTCCAGCGTCAGTGACAGGCAGTCATGGGCCATGCCCACCGCATTGCAGGCCAGCGTCGTGTTCGCCTGTCCGGGTTCGTCACGGGTATAGCCATGCACCGTCTGGAAGTCGCGAGTCAGGCTGCACAAGGTGGTACGGAACTGCTCTTCGAGCTTGGCCAGCCGAGGGGTGTAACCGGGGTTGCCCTCGCATGCGGCCGTGAACACGTGCGGGATCTCTTCGTCACCGTGCACGTCGATGAAGGCATCCACACCGTACTGCTTCATCTGTGCCTGTGCAAAGAACACTTCCGGGCTGAATTCGACGCTGGCGTCCTGCCAGGCGCGGTTGAGGTCCTTGCCCTTGAAGTTGGTGCGCAGGTGGCCGAGGAAGGCGCCGTCGGGGTTCATGTTGGGGATCAGGTAAAGGTCGGCCTTGGCCAGCAATTGCTGGACCACTGCGTCGTTGGCCTGCAGGCGGTCGATCACACCTTCCATGAACCATTCGGCCATGTGCTCGCCCGGGTGCTGCTGGGCAATCAGCCACAGCTTGCGCTTGCCTTCGGCACCGTCGCCTGCCCGCAGCAGCGGGATATCGCGGCCCTGGATACTGCGGCCGCTGGCCAGCAACTCGACACCCGGGAGTTGGCGGGCCCGTTCGATCAGCTGGTTGTGGCGCGCACGCGGGTAGGGCTCGAAATAGGCGAACCAGATCTGGTCCTGTTCAGCCTTGACCTCGAACGATAGCGCCGTACCGTCGAACTGGCTGGGCACGCGGAACCAGCGCTGCTGGTCGTAGCTGGCCACAGCGTTGTAGCCGCTCCACGCGTTCTTGTACGAGGAGCCAGAAGCGTTGTCCAGGCTGAAGCGATGGACCTGCCCCGGTGTGAGCCCGCTGACCTTGAAGTGGAACCACTGGTAGTGGCCGCTGTGGGTGTCCGGGCGAATGGCCAGGTGTACCTGGGCCGGGTTGCTGGCATCCAGTACCTGTATGTTGCCGGAGTCGAAATCGCAGTCGATCTGCAGGGGGGACAGCGTCACGGTCATGTGCCGGGCTCCTTTGCGGGCATTGTTGTAGGGGTACTGTATACGGCTTGGCGGGGATGCTGTGCAAGAACAGGCAGGGCGAGCCGTGAGCGGACAGCCCGTATGCGGCGGGCCAGTGCCGGCAAATGCGTGGACTTCAGGTTATCTGAAGAACTGGCTGGGCGTGGTACCGAACTGGCGTTTGAACATGCTGGCGAAGGCACTTGGGCTGTCATAGCCCAAGGCCCCCGCCACATCGATGATTCGCTCGCCCAAGGCAATCCGCTCCAGTGCCTGCATCAGCCGCGCCTGTTGGCGCCACTGGCCGAAGGTCATGCCGGTTTCCTTGCGGAACAACCGCTGGATGGTCTTTTCGTCCACCCCCAGTCGCAAACCCCAGTCGGCAACGGTGGCGTTATCGTCGGGCCGTTCATGCAATGCCGTGCAGATCACCCGCAGGCGCTGGTCGCTGGGCTGCGACAGCTTCAGCGGCAAGGTCGGCAGTACGCAGATCTCGTCGAGGATCAGGCGCATGACCCGGGCTTCGCGCGAGTCCTCGGCAAAGGGTGCGGTGAACCCCACCGAGGCCTTGATCAGTTCGCTGAGCAAGGGCGAGATGCTGATGGCCTTGCTCTGCAGGGGCAGGCCTGTTGCCGCGTCGATGCGCACGAACACACTGCGCATCTTCACGTCGCCGACACAGCGAATGGCGTGCACCTGGCCGCAAGGCATCCACACACCGCGGCTGGGTGGCACTGTCCAGCATTCGTTCCCGGACTCGACGATCATCAGGCCTTTGATGGCATAGATCAGTTGATGCTTGGTATGGCTATGGGGCTCGATGAACCAGTCGCTTGGGTAGTCTGTCGCACGGCTACCCACTTCCCAGGTCCACTCATCGACCTCCACCAGCAATTCACGCTGCGGCTTTACCATCGTGACCTCGTATCGAAGCAGCCTGGCAGCGCCACTTTAGCAGCAACGGCCAGGGCGGGCCCGCGAGCGGGTGGCCGGTAGCAAGGCGGTGGCCAACCCGAGCAGCGGCAGGAACGCGATGGCTTGGTACACCCATTCGATGCCATGCCGGTCGGCCAGTGTGCCCAGGCCGGCTGCACCCACGCCGCTGATGCCGAACATCAGCCCGAACATCACCCCCGAAACCATGCCGACCCGGCCTGGCACCGCCTCCTGGGCATACACCACCAGGGCAGCGAATGCCGAGGACATCACCAGGCCGATGGCCACCGCCAGTACGGCTGTCCAGGCGAGGTTGGCATGGGGCAGGGCCAGGGCGAAGGGCGCCACGCCGAGGAACGAGACCCAGATCACGGCCTTGCGCCCGATGCGATCACCCACCGGGCCACCGGCAAAGGTGCCCAGCGCAACGGCTGCGAGGAACACGAACAGGTACAGCTGGCTGTGCTGCACACTCAGGCCGAAATGCTCGATCAGGTAGAAGGTGAAGAAGTTGGTGAACGAAGCGATGTAGACGAACTTGGCGAACATCAGCACGGCGATCACCACCACAGCGCGCCACATGGCACCCCGCGACAGGCCGGGGGCCTGTTGGCCCGCGAAGCTCTTGAGCCGGGCCTGGCCGTGGCGCACGCTCCAGCCCGTCACCCGCAGCAGCACCAGAACGGCCAGCGCAGCGGCGAGCATGAACCAGGCAATGGCCGGTTGGCCGTGCGGAATGATGATGGCAGCGGTGAGCAGTGGGCCGAGGGCCGAGCCGGTATTACCGCCGACCTGGAAGGTTGATTGCGCGGTCCCGAAGCGCCCGCCGGAAGCCATCCTGGCGACCCGCGAGGCCTCTGGGTGAAAGGTGGCCGAACCCACGCCGACCACGGCGGCGGCCACCAGCAGCATTTCATAGCTGCCGGCAAAGGCGAGCAGGGCGATGCCCACCAGCGTCACCACCATGCCGGCAGGCAGCAGGTAGGGTTGTGGGTGCTTGTCGGTGAACATGCCGACCCAAGGTTGCAGCAGCGAAGCGGTCACCTGATACACCAAGGCGATCCAGCCGATCTGGGCGAAGCTCAGCGCGAAATCGCCTTTCAGCATGGGGTAGATCGACGGCAGTACGGCTTGAATCAGGTCGTTGAGCAGGTGGGCGAATGCAGCAGCACCGACGATGCGCACGACAAAGCCCTGAGGCTGGTCGGCAGGCGTGGCGGCGGCTACGGAGGCGGCGGAAGTTGTCATGGGCAAGGTTCTTCTATGGCAAGGGAGCAAGGCATTGCCGCAGCAGGTTATCCAGTGCCGAGGTTGCCTGTCTCACGCCGAACGGGCAGCCAATGTCGCGTTTCGGGCACCCGTGCCCACAGCCTGACAAGCGCACGCAATCGCCCGGCATTTCATCATTGCAGTGAGGAACGGCGCGTCGCAGGCGTCAGGTGCGGCCCGTGTGCAGAAGCGGCCTTGTATCGCGGTGGGCCGCTCCTGCAGGTGGTTGCCTTCAGGCCATATCGGCTGCGGTCTTGCCGGCGACCTTGTGGCGGCCGCCCAGCCATACCAGCAACAGCCCCGCAGCCGCCAGCACACCTCCGGCCATTGGCACGGCGGCGTAGCCCAGGTTCAGGCTGATAACCGCACCACCCAGCGCCGCGCCCACGGCGTTACCCAGGTTGAACGCCCCCACGTTGATCGAAGATGCCAGGCCCGGCGCCTCGATGGCGGCAGTCATGACGCGCATTTGCAGCGGCGGTACCACGGCGAAGGTGAACATGCCCCAGACCAGCAGGGCGATGGCGGTGCCGAGGTGGCTGCTCAGTACCAGGGGCATCAGCAGCATGATCAGCGCCAGCACGGCAAGGAAGATTTTCGCCGCGCCATCCAGCGACCAGTCGGCCAAGCGGCCACCCAGGCTGTTGCCAAGGGTGAAGCCAACGCCGATCAGTACCAGCGCCAAGGTTACGAAGCTGTCCGAGGCACCGGTCAGTTCGGCCAGCACCGGCGCCACGTAGGTGTACAAGGTGAACATGGCGCCGGCACCGAGCACGGTGGTGGCCATTGCCAGCAGCACGCTGGGGCGGGCAATGACCGCCAGTTCCTTGCGCACATGCGGCACGCTGCCGCGTTCACCCTTGGGCAGGGCGTACCACAGCGCGGCCATGGCCAGCAGGCCAAGTACGGCGGTACCGGCAAATGCCATGCGCCAGCCGATCTGCTGGCCAATCCAGGTGGCGGCCGGCACGCCGCCGATGTTGGCGATGGTCAGGCCCATGAACATGGTGGCCACGGCGCTGGCCTGTTTCTCCTTGGGCACCACGCTGGCTGCCACCACGGCTCCCAGGCCGAAGAACGCACCATGGTTGAGGCTGGTGACCAGTCGCGAAGCGAGCAGGGTGTAGTAGTCCGGCGACAGTGACGACAGCAGGTTGCCAAGGGTGAAGATGGCCATCAGCGCCATCAGCGCAGCGCGCTTCCCAAAGCGGCTGAACAGCAAGGTCATGATCGGCGCGCCGACCATCACGCCAATGGCATAGGCGGTGATCAGCATGCCGGCGCTGGGGATGCTCACCTCCACGCCTTGGGCGATGACTGGCAGTAGCCCCATCGGGGTGAACTCGGTAGTGCCGATGCCAAAGGCGCCAATGGCCAGCGCGAAGAGCACGCGGCCGGGTCTCATTGTTTGAGCAGTCATCAGTGTCAGTCCCAGGTTGGCGCCAGGCCGTCAGGGCTGACCTCGCGGCCATTGCGCTCCAGCTTGGCGATGCGTGCCATATCGTCGGTGTCCAGCGTCAGGCCACGGGCAAGCAGGTTGCTGGCCAGGTTTTCACGCTTGGTCGACGACGGGATCACGGCATAGCCCAGTTGCAGGGCCCAGGCCAGGGCAACCTGGGCGACGGTAGCCTTGTGCTTGGCGGCAATCTGGGCCAGTACCGGGTCTTTCAGCACTTTGCCGTAGGCCAGGGTCATGTACGAGGTCACGGTGATCCCTTGTTCCTTGAGGAACGCGGTCAACTTGCTGTTCTGCAGATAGGGGCTGAGCTCGATCTGGTTGGTGGCGATTTCCCCTTTGCCGACCACGGCAATGGCTTGCCTGGTCAGCTCGATGTTGAAGTTGGAAACGCCGATCTGGCGAGTCAGGCCTTGCTGCTTGGCGTCGGCCAGGGCCTTCATGTACTCGGGCAGTTCTACGCCGTTGCCCGGCGCTGGCCAGTGGATCAGCAGCAGGTCGACGTAGTCGGTGCGCAGTTTCTGCAAGCTGTCACGCAGGCTGGGGATCAGCTTGTCGGCGGCGTAGTTGTCGACCCAGATCTTGGTGGTGATGAACAGCTCGCTGCGCGGCACGCCGCTTTCGGCGATGGCCTGGCCCACTTCGGCTTCGTTCTTGTAGATCTGGGCGGTATCGATGACGCGGTAGCCGACAGCCAGGGCAGACTTGACCGAGTCGATGACGGTTTGGCCGGAGAGGCGGAAGGTGCCGAGGCCGAAGGAAGGAACGCTCATGGGGTTGCTCCTGAATAGGGGGGGGATCATGTGGTGCCCAGTGTGCAGGTTTGAACGGCAGCGAATAAGCCGCCATGGCGCCAAAGTCCTTTGACCTGTAGTCACAAATACATTTTCAAGCTGTGCATTCACTACATAAATAGGGCCCGAGGGGATTGGAACCTTGTTCAGCTAGCGCTTTTTTATCAAGCGTTGAGGCTGCCCATGACCCCTTCAGTAATACCCGCCGACTCCATCGATGCGCTGATTGCCCGTCAGCTGCCAGGCTGGCTCAAGCGCGCATCTGCCCAAGAGCTGACATGGCTGCGCGCTGCTGCTTTGCGCCAACAGCGGGCGCAGGACCACGTCGACGCCTGGTTAGGGGCTATAACCCCCTTGGATGAGTTCGCCGAGTCGTTGCTCAAACGTGCACCCGAGGCCCATTCGATCAAGCAGGTAGATTTGCGCCAGTCTCAGCTCAGGCTGGTGACCCTGCAGCCCAAACCGTCGATATCACCTGCTCTACCTAGCACGTCAACACGCATCGTCAGCAACCAGACGCTTCTCTCGGCGGCACTGCATAACTTCCACGAAAAGGAAATGCAGCCTGGCTGGTTCGCGGCCGGGTCGCAGTTGGTCACTGCCAGCGGGCACCTGCTGCCGCTAAGTGCGCAAGCTTTTGTCCGCCTTTGCAGAGACATTGATATTGGCAGGCGTTATCAAAGCCATTTGCAATCGAAGCTTGAAGGCGAGGGAGTGGCCGTCGAGAGTGCCCTGGAGGAGGCGATGAGCGCCAACCTGGCGCTTGCTGCAATCGCCGCAAGAATCAAGGGTGAAATCGATGAGCAGACCTGTCAGTGGATCAACCAGGTGGTGGGCACAGGGTCTTTCCTGCCAGCCGACAACGCCGTGTTGAAGTGTCACACCCTGCGGCTGTTGGGCAAGGAGGTCATTGGCGCACTGGTGATCGAAGTGCGTCAGAACGCCCGCCTGCTTGGTGTTATCGCGTGGTTCCCTGAGGACCCGTATGCCCCGGTGAGTTGGCACACCAGCTGGGAGCTGCTGTACATGACCCTTGGCATACGTTTGCGTAATGAAGCGTATCGGCGCTACTTCCAGCGCTTCGTCGCAGAGCGTGATCGCGTCGCCTTCTGCGCGGCGCTGAACGCGCTGCTCAGCCACGGTAATACCGTTCTCCCGCTTGAGCTGGATGGCCGCTGTTTTGCGATCGAGGGCGACGTGTTTGTCGCGCTGCGCCAAGCCCGGATCGACAAAATGCTGGATGACGCACGGGTATTGGCGGTTTCGACAGAGGATGAAGATGTCGCCGACCGTCGCGCACGTTTGCAGGGCTATCTGGATTTGGGGTTGAGCGTGGCAGGCCTGGCAGCGCTGTTTGTGCCTGTGTTGGGGCAGGCCCTGCTGGGGCTTACGGTGGTGCAACTGGCAGGTGAGGTGTACGAAGGCTATCAGGATTGGCAGTTGGGTGATCGCGACGCCGCGTTGGGCCACTTGTTCAACGTGGCCGACACGGTTGTGATGACGGCGGTGACGACGGCCGGGGCGACGGCACTTGGCAAGCTGGCCCAGCGAGTGGCGCAGGTGGATGCCTTGGTGCCGGTAAGCCTGGGCGATGGCCAGTTGCGGCTGTGTGACCCGTCCTTGTCGGGCTATCAGCGTGAGGGCGTCGATCTGATGGTAGGACAGGCCGTGTATGAAACTGGCCGTTCGCTGAGGCGCCTGCACGATGCTGTCTATGAGGTGAGTGAAGGGGACGATGGCGCATGGCGTATTCATCATCCATCAAGGCCACAGGCCTACGTACCGGCACTTGAGCACAATGGTGCCGGGGGATGGGTGCATGAGTTCGAACAACCGCAGCGCTGGCATGACGCCGCCTACATGGTGCGCCGCCTTGCCAGTCGGACGGCGCTGGTGCCCGATGAGGCGGTGACTGCGGCGTTGCAGGCCACGGGTTTCGAGGCTGACAGCCTGCGCCGTTTGTTACTGGAAAATGCGCCCCCGCCGGCACGCTTGCTCGATGCCATCGAGCGCCAGCAATTGCACCGTGATTTCCCGGCGTTGCGAGGTGAGGCTTTCGAGGAGCTCTTCAACGAGCGACAGATCAGCCCGCAAGCAGCAGACCGGGTCTTGATGCGGGACTTCCCAGGCCTTTCCCACCGCTGCGCACGGGAAATCGTCGAGGGGGCCAGCAGTGTCGAGATGGAGAGCCTGACGGGCGCAGGCCGGGTGCCCTTGGCCTTGGCGGAACGTGCACGCTGGGCAATACGCGACAGTCGGATAGACCGTGCCTGCGCAGGGTTGCGCCAGGCCGCGGCAGAAAATGACGATACCGGCAAGCTCGCGCTGGGCCTGCTTGATGCCATCGCCCCCTGGTCGGCTGGGGTCAACGTTGAGCTGCCTGCCGCGGGCAGGGGTGGGTTGCTGCAGACGTTGAGACGGCAACTGGACAGCCGCCAGCGACAGTTGCTTGGTATTAGCCAGATGACGGATGACGCACTGGGTGAGCGGCTTGGGCGTGAGGCGCTCGCTGACCGTGAAGCGGCGGCCCGAATGATTGGGCTGGCCCGTGTGGGGCAGGGGATTCGCCCTCCTGTGCGGTTGTTCGATGGGCGTTTGGGCTACCCGCTCAGTGGCCACCTGACAGGCACCCGCCAGGCACTGCGGCGCACGTTGAACCACGTGTTTCCGGTGATGAGCAGTGAGCAGCTGGAGGTCTACCTGCAAGACCTGGCGCAGCGGGGGGTGGACCCGTGGAACCATGTCAGCCAACTGTTACAGGCCAAGGTCAGCCTCAAGCAGGCATTGCAAGCCTGGCGAAATGACGCAGGGCTGAACATTGTTCGCCGCCTGCGTCGTATCAAGGTTGCCAGGCGCATTACGGCAAGCTGGCAGCGCTTTACCCCTGGGGAGGTGGCGGGTGACTACCACCTGACCCTCGTGGGTGAGCGGGTGGGTGACCTGCCGGCTTTGCCTGAAAATGTGAGTTTTGACCACATCACGCACCTGACCCTGCGCGATATGCAGCTGACGAGCCTTGATGCGGGCTTTCTTAGTCGCTTCAGCAAGGTGCGCAACCTGGACTTGCGGAACAACCGGCTGACACGCCTACCTGCAGGTATCGAGCAACTGACCGAATTGAAAAACCTGCGCCTTGGCGGCAACCAGATCGTGCTTTCCAGCGAGGATAACCTGCGTTTGAGCCAGCTTGTGGAACTGCGCCGCCTGGAGCTCAACGGCAACCCGGTCGGTTTGCTGCCACCCTTGGCGTCTTTCCCCCTGCTGCGCCGGCTGTCCTTGCGCAACACCGGGCTGGGCGAACTGCCCGCTGATCTGGCCAGGCACGGTAATCTGGAGTTGCTGGACATGCGTGATAACCAGATCCAGACGCTGCCTGAAGCGCTGTCTTTAGTGCCGCTTCGCTTGCTGCGGGGCCTGGAGCTGCACGACAATCCACTCTCGGACGAAACCCTGCAGCGCTTGCAGTTGGCCAGGGCGTCGGCCGGGGCCGCCGAGCGTCGACGTGCAGCTCATGCCACTTCGATCCCGAACGCTGCAGCCCCTTGGTTTTCAGGGTTCACGCCAGCCCAGCGCGAGATGCGATTGGCGAGCTGGAACCGCTTGAGCCAGGAAGCCGGGGCACAGGATCTGTTTCGCTTTTTCTATGATTTACGCGCCCTGCGTGAATACGACGCACAACCGCGCGACCTTCAGGCGCGGGTGTGGCATATCCTCGAAGCCTGCGAGCAGCACGCTGAAGTACGCGCGAGCCTGTTCGAGCAAGTTGCCCGGCCGCGCAGTTGCAGCGACGAGTTGCTGCTGACGCTCAGCGAGCTGGAGGTTGGCGTGCTGGTCGCCAAGGCCGGAACAGCCGGTACCGGGTTGCAGAAGGAGCGGGCGCTGGTCAGGCTGGGGCGCTCGTTGTTCCGCCTCGACAAAGTCAACGCAATTGCCGCGCGGCATATTGCGGATTACTTTTCGAACGATCCCGTTGAGGTTTACCTGACCTATCGCGTCAGGCTGGCAGATAGTCTCGACCTTCCGGTGCAGCCCAGCCATCTTTCGTATGAGAGTTTCAGCGGGGTTGGCCGCGAAGACCTGGACGCCGCGCGCAGCGAGGTGCTGCGGCAGGAAACGCCACAAGCCTTGGCGCAGGCGCTGGCAGATCGATCCTTCTGGCAGGACTACCTGCACGAGCAGCAGGCGGCGCGCTTCAGCCGCTTGGACGAGCCTTTTCAGCAGCGCCTGGATGCGTTGCTCGAACAGTCGAAGACGTTGAGCGATGGCGACTACTTTGCCCAGGTCGAGCATATCTGCGCAGCGCGTGAGGTCGCGAAACGGCAGCTTTTGCTTGAATTGAGCCGAGAGGCAATTCAACGCCACGCCCTGTGAACGAAACAGCCCGCCGAGAGGCGGGCTGTTCGCTGGGGCGGGACGATCAGCGGCGGCGGAACAGCGGCAGCGGTTCGTCGGTGGCGGCCTGGTAGGTCACCGAGAAGTCCTTCAGGCTTTGCAGCGCGTCTTCCGGGTCCTTGTCGGCACGGATGGCGAATGCGTCGAAGCCGCAGCGGGCCATGAAGAACAGCTGGTCGCGCAGCACATCGCCGATGGCGCGCAGTTCGCCTTTGAACTTGTAGCGGTCACGCAGCAGGCGCGCATTGGAGTAGCTGCGGCCGTCGGTGAATGCCGGGAAGTTCAGGGCGATGACCTGGAAGTGGTGCACGTCTTCACCGATTTCCTCCGCTTCCTGGTCGCTGTCCAGCCATACACCCAGGCCGCCATCGCGGGCCTTGAGCACATGGGCATGGTCGCGCCACATTTGCAGCGGCACGATGTAGTCGTCGCAGTTGGTCAGCTCGTCGAACGAGGTTTCCTTGGGCAGCAGGTGCCAGGTTTCGTCGACGATCTGGTTGTTCTTAATGATTCGCTGCATAGACGCGTTCCTTGAAGGGGTCGATGCCGATACGCTGGTAGGTGTCGATGAAACGCTCTTCCTCGGTACGTTGCTCGACGTACACGGCGATCAGCTTCTCGATCACATCGGCCATGTCATCCTGCGCGAAGGACGGGCCAAGGATCTTGCCCAGGCTTGCGCCGCGTGCGGCGTTGCCGCCCAGCGACACCTGGTAGAACTCCTCACCCTTCTTGTCCACGCCGAGGATGCCGATGTGGCCCACGTGGTGGTGGCCGCAGGCGTTCATGCAGCCGGAGATGTTCAGGTCGATTTCGCCGATGTCGAACAGGTAGTCCAGGTCGTCGAAGCGGCGCTGGATGGACTCGGCAATCGGGATCGACTTGGCGTTTGCCAGCGAGCAGTAGTCGCCACCTGGGCAGCAGATGATGTCGGTCAGCAGGCCGATGTTCGGGGTAGCGAAGCCGCCTTCGCGCAGTTCAAGCCACAGCGCGTGCAGCTGGCGTTGCTCGACGTCGGCGAGGATGATGTTCTGCTCGTGCGAGGTGCGCAGGAAGCCGAAGCTGTAGCGTTCGGCCAGGTCGGCCACGGCGTCCAGCTGCTTGTCGGTCACGTCGCCCGGGGCAACACCGGTAGGCTTGAGTGACAGGGTAACAGCCACGTAGCCCGGGCGCTTGTGGGCGCGGGTGTTGCGCGAGCGCCAGCGGGCGAACCCTGGGTGCTCCGCATCCAGGGCGGTGTAGTCGACGTTGTCGAGTGCGAGGTACTCGGGGTCGACGAAGTGGCGCGATACGCGTTGCACTTCGGCTTCGGTCAGGGTGGTGGTGCCGCCACGCAGGTGGACCATTTCGGCCTCGACCTTTTCGGCGAACACTTCCGGGGTAAGGGCCTTGACCAGAATCTTGATCCGCGCCTTGTACTTGTTGTCACGGCGACCGTAACGGTTGTACACGCGCAGGATGGCGTCGAGGTAGCTGATCAGGTCCTGCCACGGCAGGAACTCGTTGATGAACGAGCCCACCACCGGGGTACGGCCCAGGCCGCCACCGACCAGCACTCGGAAGCCCAGTTCGCCGGCCGCGTTGCGCACGGGCTCCAGGCCAATGTCGTGCACTTCGATGGCGGCGCGGTCTTCCTGCGAACCGTTGATGGCGATCTTGAACTTGCGTGGCAGGTAGGCGAATTCCGGGTGGAAGGTGGTCCACTGACGGACGATTTCACACCACGGGCGCGGGTCGACGATCTCGTCTGCGGCCACACCGGCGAACTGGTCGGTGGTGGTGTTGCGCAGGCAGTTGCCGCTGGTCTGGATCGCGTGCATCTGCACGGTGGCCAGCTCGGCGAGGATGTCGGGGATGTCTTCCAGCGCCGGCCAGTTGAACTGCACGTTCTGGCGGGTGGAAATGTGGGCATAGCCCTTGTCATAGTCGCGAGCGATCTTGGCCAGGGTGCGGACCTGGTTGGCGTTCAGCTGGCCGTACGGCACCGCGACACGCAGCATCGGCGCGAAACGTTGGATGTATAGGCCGTTCTGCAGGCGCAGAGGGCGGAATTCTTCTTCGCTCAGCTCACCGGCCAGGTAGCGGCGGGTCTGATCACGGAACTGCTTGACGCGGTCCTCGATGATCCGCTGATCGTACTCGTCGTATACGTACATAAAAGTCCTGTCTCAGGCATGCAGCTATTCGCGCGCACGGCCGCGCACTCCGGTACGGAGCCGGGGAACGATAGCAGGTTGCGGTTATGCGCTAAAGTGATGTTTTTGCATATGAAAAGAACCAAATGGACTATGTGAGATTGACTGCCATTTGTGCGCGGAGCATCGCCAGGCGTTTATAATCCGGCGTTTGCTTCGCAGAGATGTGACCCCATGCTCAAGGCCCTGTGCCAAAGCTTGTGCCTTGTGTTGCCATTGGTGGCAAATGCGCAACCGGCTTCGGTGGTGTTCCTCAACCCGGGGCTGTCCACCGAGACATTCTGGACCAGCTATACCCGCTTCATGCAGGCTGCCGCGGACGAGCTGGGCATGACCCTGCAGGTGCAATACAGCGAGCGCCGAGCCGACCTGGCACTGGCCCAGGCCCGGGCGATCCTGAGTGCGCCGCAGCGTCCGGATTACTTGGTGCTGGTCAATGAGCAGTACGTGGCACCGGAAATCCTGCGGTTGTCGCGTGGCACCGGGGTGAAACTGCTGCTGGTCAATAATGGCCTGACCGCCAGCCAGCGCCTTAGCATCGAGGCCCAGCCCGGCAAGTATGCCGAGCCACTGGGTACCTTGATGAGCAACGACGAGCAGGCAGGCTTCCAGATGTTGCACCTGATGCTCGCGCAGCTGCCTCGCGACGCAGGGCCGGTGGATCTGGTGGCTTTTGCCGGGGTCAAGACCACCCCGGCCTCGCAGTTGCGCGTTGAGGGCATGCGCCGCGCCTTGGCCGATTTCCCTCAGGTGCGCTTGCGGCAAGTGGTATACGGCGGCTGGAACCGCCAGCGCGCCTACGAGCAAGCGAAGCAGTTGCTTGAGCGTTACCCGGCCACCCGGCTGGTGTGGTCGGCCAATGACCAGATGGCCTTTGGTGCCATGCAGGCGTTCGAGGAGGCCGGGTACACGGCGGGTCGTGACGTGCTGTTCGCTGCCGTCAACAGCTCGCCCGAAGCGTTGCGCGCACGTATCGATGGGCGCTTGAGCGTGCTGATGGGGGGGCATTTCACCCTTGGCGGTTGGGCCATGGTGATGCTGCACGATGACGCCCACGGGCTGGCGTTGAACCGCGACGGCCTGCGCGAGCGCCGTGTTCCGGTATTGCAGGAAATCGATCAGGCCAAGGCCAGGCGTTGGCTGAAGCTGTTGGAAAGGGACGACTACGGCGTCGATTTTCGGCGTTACAGTGCTGAAGGGCGCCCGCCCGGTTACCGTTACCCGTTTCTGGCGTCACCGGTCGAATATTGAATGACCCTGCTTGAGGGAAGGGCATTGCTCGTCTTAACTGCTGGTGGTGAAGTGCATTCCCATAACCACTACAAGAGGCAATGCAATGGGAAACTCAACCAAGGTCCGCAAAGCTGACAGCAGCGTCGATGCCTGGGCGATCCTCTGCCTGATCGTTCTGGTGGTGGTCACTGCCGTGTATTGGGTCAGCCACCAGTGACTTGAAACTCAAGACCGTGATGTAGCAGGGCGCCTGTGGGAGGGAATCTCGCAGGCGCTTTATTATTGCCTGTGGCCGCCTCTTCGCGGTGAAAACATATCCCTTGAGAATGGCGCAGTACCGTCGTAGGAGCGGGTTTACCCGCGAAAGGGCCGGCCCTGCTGGCCAATATCCACCCGCCGTTCACCGTTGCGGCCGCGACCGTATTCGCGGGTAAACCCGCTCCTACACACGCATCGCTGGTTGGGGAAAGGCCGTCGTAGGAGCGGGTTTACCCGCGAAA